>CANCBY010000039.1 GCA_947374445.1 Pseudobdellovibrionaceae bacterium | reverse complement strand
TGATCGCCAGAACGTTTAACGGGGGAGGCCAATTTGATGAACCAAACTGAGACCATGACTAGCGTGAAACCAACATCGCTCAATGGCAAAGTTAAAATTATTAAGCGATACCAAAATCGTAAACTCTACGACACTCAGCAAAGCTGCTATGTGACACTGGACGACATCGCTAAAATGATCCGCACAAACGAAGAAGTGATGGTTATCGACAACAAATCTAAGAACGACATCACTGCTGCTACTTTGACCCAAATCATTTTCGAAGCTGAAAAAAAGGCGTCACAATACGCTCCTCTTTTCACACTTCGTGAAATCATCCAAAACGGCAACGGTAGCATCTCTAACTACTTGGCTAAATTGGGTGCGTTTCCTCAAGATTATATGACTAAACAAGCAGCAGCTATGGCAGCTCAACTTGAGCGCGCTTCTTCTGATGATGTTAAGCAAAACCTTGAGCAACGTGTAGCTTCGGCTGCGGCTCGAGTGGCTGCTGATTCAACTGCTAAAGTAGCTGCTGAAAAAGCGACTATTTTGCCAGGCATGACAGACGACGACACTCCAAGTCTTCCTACTTCAAACAACAACTTCAATAACTAAGAAGCTGCTGTTTGAAATTGATAGGCATCTGCGAAGTTGTTTATAAATTTTTAATTTAATTAAAAGCCTAAGAAAAAATTCTTAGGCTTTTTTTATTTTCAAATGGTCTTCAGTGAAGAGATCTGAAGTTGTAAAAAGATTTGTGCTCAGCCGAAACCTTGAGATCGACGTCGGCCCTGTCGTCGGTGGGCGTTTGCCCCCAGCCAGTGCCTTGAATGTGCACTTTGTATGTTCCAGGCTTAAGACGAATGCGCACTAACTGCATGGTTTGCGGAAGCAAAGACCACTGACGAAGATCGGCTTGATCTGAAAGATTCATCGCAAGCCAAGTTAAGTCGCCAAGTAATTTGTTTTTTTGTCGGACTTGATCTGCGACCACGGCTTTGGCCGCAAAAGCTCCTACCCGTCTGGCAATCAAAGCTCCGTAATCTTCATTTAGAGTTTTAATCGCCACTTGCTCAATATCGTAAACTCGCTCAGATCGATACTCGCCCTCAACATCATCTATTTTTACAGTGATTTGCTGAGTCTGGCTCGAAACAGGCCTGAGCGCTGGGTACCGGTATTGCCCATTCATCATGTGCTTTTCTGGGCCCCAGCCCTGCTGAAAAATAATAACCACTTCGCCTTTTGAGCGATCATACCAAGTTGGGTCTTCTTTCTCGTTTGCAAAATCCTTTTTCCATTGGCGGTAAGAATCGTCTCTTCTTGCATTTTTGGCCGAGCGAATGAGGTCCTTCGACAAAAAAGGATTCGTAGCATCTAACTTGTAGGCCTCATCAAACGCGATATAGGCATCATCAAACTTACGGTCGGACTCCCAAATCAAAGCAGATAAATATTTGGCAAAAGGATTGAGCTCATAAGGAGCTCGCCCATCCATTTTCATTTTTGTGAGTTTTTCATTCAACCTGCGAGTTTCGACTAAGGCCTCATCTGGCTGACCTAGCATCAAATAGTTGATCGCCAAAAAAGCATTGATCAAAACTTTTTCATACGACTCGCCTTTGTACTGAATCATCGACTCTGATCCGAGGGTGGCCATAGTGATATTCGTTACCGAGTGAAAATCGTTCAGATCTGCGATGGCATCGGCTTTAAGAAAAATTTCATTGGAAAGTTTGTACTGACCAGCGATTTGCAAAGCTGTTCCGTAATCTAAAAGATAGACCAACTGATCGTCACCAGGGGTTTCTGCCAAAGCACGAAACTTTTCAAGGCCCTCTGAGATTTGGCCATTTTTAATTGAACTTCTAGGACCAGCGACTTTGTTTTGATAAGTGGCGCAGCCGCCCATCAGCACTGAAAACACACAAACTAGGAGTAAAAAACTTTTGGGATTTATAAAGCCCACCGCTTTGGCCTTTCTACTCCTGTTTGCAAAATAACCTATTAGAAAAAATTAAAGACCGATTGATTTCTTTTTGTAGAATTTGCGAATCTCTTTTTGGTCTGTCCAATTGATCACGCTTGTTTTTAAGTTGGTCAAATTTAGAGTCATTTTGTAGTAAATTGTTTTTTCTTTACCGACCTCTTGAACGATAGAATCTAAGCGGCCATTTACGATATAATCCGCTCCAATTTGTCCACCAGGACCTTTTTTGGTTTCGGCCCCAACAGCTCCTGAGTTTTGATAATTGTATTCTTCAGAGATATCTCCACGGGCTTCTTTGTCGATGAATGAAACTTTGCCAGTCTTCATCAATTCGACTCGAACCATATCCATGATGCTTTGAGTGTCGATATGCTCGCTGGTCTTATTTTGAAGACCGGTGACGATAACAATCGGCGGAGTCTTTGCATTAGCAATCACTGGATGAGCAATAAGGCTATCAACCATGCTCTTAACTGTTTTTTGCATATCAGTCTCTGACCACTGATCATTTAAATTATTTTCTTTTTCAGTGTCTTGATATTCACCCTTAACAAAGGCCTTTGGGCCACAACCAGCAAGAGACAAAAAAACTGCTAACGATAAACCTAGTGATACTTTTTTAAAACTCATAAGTCCTCCGGGGATTAGGATCTCTAGTGTAAACAACTCCATTTAAATTGCGAGATCTATTGCAATGCAGTGATTGTGACTAGTCGAGGACTAAACAACAACATGGCTTTCAGCCAGTGACTTTAAAGCAATAATCTCAAATGGAAACCGCCCCAGTTCGTTTTGGTCATCGGACATTGATCGGATACTGATCCGCCATCAAGCTAGACTACGCACCCAGGCAAAGATGGTCCGTGTTTATCCTTTGCTATTCAAAAGTCAAACACCCCTCGAGGACATAAAGATGAAAATAGCATCCGTTGAATTGGCCGCGCACATGTTTAGAAAAAAGATCCGCCTCGATGTAGAGGAGCTTTGGGTGGCAGCATTGAATTCACAACTAGAACTGATTGAACTTGAGATGATATTTAGAGGTACAGTCAGTCACTGCCTTAGTCACCCGCGCGATATTGCTAGATTTGTCTGTCTTCAGAATTCTAGTTTTTTTATGATGGCCCACAGCCACCCGAGTGGTAATTCAAATCCGTCGAAGCAGGATATAAAAATCACTCGCCAGCTTCTCACGGTCAGTCGACTTATTGAGATTCCACTTCTAGATCATTTAATTATCTCAAAAGAAAACTATACAACATTAGCAAGAAGAGAGTTCTTCAAAAAATCACTGCTTTCGGCTCACTCTATTCGATCGATTGATGAAGAGTATTGAGGAAGTAATTGCTTGTTTAAAACTACTGAGAAGTAGAAAAACTAGGCGTATCAGGAATTTGATAAGAAGCAGGCTTTGAAATTTTTCTTACTTCAATAACTACAAAATTTTCATCGACTTTGACTTGATAGCCATGAGCTCTGGCATTTTCAATGAACTGCTGGGCGTATTTTTCTCGCGCTAACCTTGTTGCGATCACACTTTGCTCTTTTGCTGCGTTTTCGTTTTGTATAATAAAATCTGGCGACTTGTATTTTCCGTACTCTTTGCGATTTCGGTTTAAATCATCAACCACGTTATGATCTCTGGAATCTTGCGAAAGATCGATGCTTTCAGTTCCCGGCTTTGAACCTGAACCGCCGCCCAATTGCTTTGCACCCGCAGGCCAAACGCGATCCCCAACAGAAGGAGGGTTTACCATTCGCATCTCTGCGAGATCATTTTCGATTCTTATTTTTTGATCGGTGGCGCTGAGATGTTTATTAACGATGGCTTCAACCTGCTCAGACTTTGGATTTAGCGACGAGATCAACCTCTTGTTGCCCGCTCCAAAATCAGATGCCAAACGGAATACTCCGAAAGACATAAACGCTAGCAATAAAAATACAACAATTCTGGCCGACCTATCCATATAAACTTATCGGACGATGATGTTAATCTCTCAACTACGGCAGAAATCTCAATTTGAGATATAAAACACGTCGAACTTGAACGCCAAAGCTAGGCTTTTTTTATAGTTTTAAACTGAACAGGAACGCTAACAATAAACTCAGTGCCAATTCCTGGTTGAGACTTGACCTGAATTTCGCCCGAATGATTTTCAATAATACCGTAAGATATACTCATCCCTAACCCGGTTCCTTGTCCGACTTCTTTGGTAGAAAAAAAAGGATCAAATATCTTTTCTAATACTTGCTGGGTCATACCTTTGCCGGAATCTTGAAATGAAATCTGAACTTTTTCATCTTTTGAACCTGCACCCACTAATTTAGTTGTGATCCATACATTGCCCTGGCCATCGATCGCCTGAGCTCCGTTAGTTAAAATATTCATAAACACCTGGCTCAACTGGCTTTCGTAGCACTGAACTTTTGGAAGCTTTGCATATTCGCGATGAATTTGAATTCGATTTTTAATCTCACCTGTTAGCAAATTCAAAGTGTTCTCTATGCATTCGTGAATATCTACCGCTGTCACCTTGGCTTCGTCTAATCTTGAAAAGTTACGCAGACCAAGAACAATATCTCGCGTTCTGCGAGCCCCATCTTGGCAAGAGGCAATAAGTTTTGGTAAGTCAGCTTTAATATAATCTAAATCGATTTCATCTTTTTTTTGATTTAGATTTTCTGGATGAGCCTGGGCTACCTCAACCAAGGCTAGCAGTTTTTCAGAGTAATCCTTTAAATGCGACATGTTGGAATAAATAAAACCGATCGGATTATTGAGCTCGTGAGCTACACCAGCTACAAGCTGCCCCAAACTCATCATTTTGGATGAGTGCACGAGTCTTGTTTGTGTGTCGATAAGCTCTTGATTTGTTTTTTCAAGCTCGGCGATTTTCTTTTTTAATTCACCCCTCGCCTGAATAATATTTCGCGACATCTCGTTAAAGGACTCTGTCAAAAGTCCGATTTCAGTGTCATTTTTTATAGGAATTTCAATCGGTCGATCACTCGACTGCACGACTTCGATGGCTGCAATAAGTTCATTCAGAGGCTTCAGAAAAGCATTGGAAGTTGCGAGAATAGTGATAATCAAAAGAACGACCACAGCTCCTACCACAGAATAAAACGCATAGTTTACATTTTTGAGCACAGCCTTGGCCTCGCTTTTTGAAGCTCCGAGCGCTAAAAACACATCTGAGCTACCCCATTTTAGAGGATACATAATGAATCCATAGGGATTATTGCGAATTGTTAAATCAAAAAATGAATTTGCCTCTGGCTTTACATAGGACATAAAAAAATCTTTTTTATAAATATAAAAATCTGAATTGGTGGCCACAACAACCTGTCCCGACTGCCGCAGAAAAATAAGTTCAAGCTTCATTCTTTGCTTGAGGGACTCAAGAAAGGATTGGTCAATATCAATAACCTGTTCGATATACCCTATGAGCTTTCCGCTGTTTCCTTGAACTCTTGTAAAGAGAATTAGCGACATTTTTTGATTATTTGAGTACTCAATAAATGACTGTTCTTTGACTCCCTTTAAACGCAAAATATTTTGCTCAGACAGATAGACAGCCGAAATTCCGAGAGGAGCAAAGTTTTTTATTTCGCCATTTTCGTCTTTGAATAAAGAAACTAGCATGCGGCCATCGCGATTGAAGAGACTTATGCTTGAGCTAATTTCTGAACCTGTCCACTTGGTCACCAGAGCTTTTAAAACTGTCGTATCACTTGTTGAAAGGTGATAAATGAGATTTGGATCTTTAATATATCGATCTCGCTTTTGCTGCAGCGACAGTTTATAGTCACTGAGAATAGCATCTATTTCTCGAGCATTTCCGCTCAGTCGTTGGCTGAGCTCATGATCAATCGCTTTTTCGTATTTGATTACAGAATAGCCCGTCACAAACGCTAGCGGTACGATCGAAAACAAAAGAAACCACACCGTCAGAATTGTCCTCAATGACTTTTGAGGGCGGCGCCGCGAAGTCAACTTCATGGACGTTTTTTCTCTTCAGATACGGTAATAATTAAACGAATAATCCCGTCTGGCAATACCCGCTCATGACGCTCTCTTTGGATTTTAAGCTTTCCGTATTCACCCAAATAAGACGTTAAAGTTTCGTATTTAGCCTCGGGAATGGTGAAGTGAAAGTAATTTCCACCGCCCTTTTTCCAGCCCAGCTCCACCTCTCCGGCTCTGCGCCCTCCCAAAGAGGCTATTTTATCTACGAACTTTTGTGATGTGACCGGAAGATTTGAAACAGAAATTGATCCACGATAAAGAAACCCTTGACCTGTTCCCGTTTTTGCTTCGCTTTTAGTTTCATTTTTTGCTTCAGCTTTGGATTCAGCATTTTCAGCGGAAGTCTTTGCAGAAGATTGTGGTGTTGGAGTGGATTTAGCTACGACCTCTTTAGCTGAAGGAAAAACGGACTTTGCAACTTCAACTTTCGAATTTTCAACCTTTATTTCTGGCGCGGTGGGCTTTGTTTCAAGAGGAGAACCTTTATCCGCATTAGATCCTTTGGCAGAAGCGCCCTCGTCTTGAAATGTCACGGCCGCATTGACAGATTCAGGAGCAACTGACTTTGGAGAAATTTCGGCTTCAGAGCCAGCGATCTTTGGTTTTTCGCGCTCCAACTCAACTAACAACGTTTCGCGAGAGCTGGTAAAATTCATATTATTAATTCGATGCCAAGGAATCATAATAATCGAAGAGAAAATTAATGTAGAAACAAAGAGGGCCTCAATTCCAAGTTTGATTCCTACAGGCCAATCACTGAATTTTACTTTCTTAAGAAAGCCTTGATAGTAAGATGTCGGGGCTTTTATGCGATTTGCTAAAGTCACTGAGATTTGCGTACCAGAAAGATGGTCTAAATAGCTTAAAGATCTTTGAATTGATTTAATTTCATCATTCATCTCTCGAGATTGAGCGATCAACTCGTCCATTGCTTTTGATCTTTCAGGATCTAGATTCTTGGCTAAATAATCATATAAAAGTTCGATGCCAATGAAGGAGCTAATTTTTCTACTATTTTTCTTAGAAAAAAATGTTGGCGTGCCGCTCATTGCACCACCATCGAATTGCCCAACTGGAATGCGCCCAGCTTGCGGACAGCATGACTCACTCTATATCGAATAGTTCCCGCTGATAACCCAAGGCCCATTGCAATTTCAGACTCAGAGATATTTATAATTTTTGACCAGACAATTGCGAGGAGATCTTCTTCACTGGCATTTTTTTGAAAGTCTTTCCAGACACCAATATCAAGACCTGGCGGAAGATCCCATCCCGAATTAAGACTGTATTGAGGCCGCCCACGAATTAATTTTGAATGATTATGTTTCCAAACTTTATAAGTCGATTTTACAATAAGCTCGCCAATGGGAGCCTTTTCATCCTTGTCGATTTTATTCATGCAAAGCTCATAGGCTTGAGACGAAGCAAGTAAAGCTCTTTTTTCATCAAGCATAGTAAAAAAAAAGAACAAAGCGATGGCTTTAACGTCTGAATCAGACAAAGGCTCTCTCCTTCACACTCCGGCCATATACTTCAAGACCGAAGTGCATTAGCTAATCGACAGTGAGCTGCCGGAGAAGGTCAAGCTCTTCAAGAACTTTTCCTGAACCAAGCACAACACAAGTCAAAGGGTCTTCGGCGATAGAAACAGGCAGACCTGTTCTTTCGCGCAAGAGAACATCAAGGTTGGCGAGCAAGCCTCCGCCACCAGTCAAAACAATACCATTATCAACAATATCCGAAGCCAACTCAGGAGGAGTTTTCTCGAGAGCTGTTCTGACGGCATCCACAACTTCCGACAAAGGATCCATCAAAGCATCATTCACTTGAGAGCTTGTGATCTCAATCGTCTTAGGAGCACCGGCCACTAAGTCACGACCTTTGATTTCCATCGTGCGCTCTTCTTCAAATGGGTAAGCATTTCCGATTTGAATTTTGATATTTTCAGCAGTGCGCTCACCAATCAACAAATTGAACTGACGACGAACGTAGTTAACGATCGCTTCATCAAATTTATCACCAGCCACTTTGATTGATTTGCAATAAACGATACCGCCCAGAGAAATAACCGCAACGCCGGTAGTACCACCACCCATATCAACGACCATGTTGCCAGAGGGCTCAGTGATTGGAAGACCTGCGCCGATCGCAGCTGCCATCGGTTCTTCAATCAAGTAAACTTCACGAGCTCCAGCTGATTGCGCAGACTCTTTCACCGCACGTTTTTCAACTTGAGTGATTCCGTAAGGAACACAAATGATAATACGAGGACGGATAAAACTTTTTTTGTTTCCCATCGCTTTTGAAATAAAATATTTCAACATCGATTGAGTGACTTCAAAATCCGCGATCACACCATCTTTGATTGGACGAATTGCAACGATACTGCCTGGAGTTCTTCCGAGCATATCTTTTGCTTCTTTACCAACTGCAAGCACCCGATTTTGCGAACCGCGATAATTTTTTTGAACAGCTACGACAGAAGGCTCATCTAAGATGATTCCTTGGCCGCGCGCATAGACCAGAGTGTTGGCCGTTCCCAAATCGATTGCGATATCATTAGAAAAATAATCTGAAAATTTATCAAAAATACCCATAAAAAATCTCCGACTTAAAAAGTCTAGACATCTAAAAAACAGGAGTCAATGCGCGAACTTAGACAATTTTTTGAGGCCTAGTTTAACGCAGCCACCCAAGAGAGCTCTCTTTGCGTGTACTCCGACAGCATTTTTTGTTCTTTTTCAGTCGTAGATTTTGTCCACAGCAGACGATTTTGAAAAACTTCGCTAACTCTTGAAAGCAGGCTCATTCCGTGATCTGGCTCTGCTAAAAACAGGGGCACACGCCTAGAGTAAAAGTCCACAAGATGAAAGCACATTGTGTTTTCAATTGCGTGCAACGCTTCGAGCTCTATTGGATGTGCTCGTGGACCAAATTTTTGAATAATCTGTAGAGCCTCAGCCCCATGACGATCAAAAAAAACTTCAGACTGGTTGATAGTCCAGCTAAATTTAGCCCCAACAAGCTCCATAATCTGCGAAACATACTGATCTTTGCTTGCCTGCGATTCCAATGTGACCAAGGGATTTAACGGCGACTCTGTTGAGCAATCACTTAACTTTACTCTCTCTTCGATAGAAAAATAATTAAGGGTTTCATCGACAATTTGCTCCGCCATTAGCCTATAGGTGGTGTACTTACCGCCAGCCACAAACGTCACTCGCTCTGGAGTGGTAAAAATTGTGTGCTCTCGGCTGGTTTTGCCTTCACTTTCAGAGTTGTCTTGAACCAAAGGGCGAACTCCAGCATAAGAAGCGACAATGTCTTCTTTTTTTATATTTGCACCTGGAAAATAATTTTCGATTACACCTAGTACATAAGTAACATCTTCGGCAGTGACATTCACTGTTGCTGGATCACCTGTGAAATCTGTATCAGTCGTACCTACAATGACCATTTCGTGTCTAGGTATTCCAAAAACAATTCTTTTTTCTGCAGCCATCACAACTGCGCTTGATAAATTCAGGCGCTTTTTTTCAAATGTTAGGTGAATCCCTTTTGTGGGTCTTAAAATATTTTTCCAATTTTTAAAAAAATCTTTTCCTAAAATATCAGTCCATGGTCCTACCGTACTCACCACGTGCTTTGCGCGAACCACAAAGCTTTTGCCGCTCAGCTCATCACGGCACTCGATTCCGCTGATCCTTTGGTCTGCTGTCATCTGAGCCCCGGTCGCCGTGACATAGTTCGCAATCAAAGCACCAGCTTCGTTAGCTGAACGAAGGGTCTCGTGCACCAAGCGGTCATCGTCCATATAAGCGTCAGAGTAGACGTACGATCCCATCAAATCTTTTGACTGAAGGGTTGGCATTCGTTGAATACTTTCTTCTGCGCTCAATCGCTCGTGAAGCTCTGGTGCCTGAAACAAAGACAGAGCATCATAAAGCCACATGCCTAATCCCATGAGCAACATGCCGACACGACCACCGCGATAAAGTGGAATCATAAAACGCAGAGGATGCACCAAATGTGGTGCCATCGAAAATAATTTTTGTCTTTCTGAAAGGGCTTCGAAAACTAATTTGAATTCACGGTTTTCAAGATACCGAATGCCACCGTGAACAAGCTTGCTAGAACGAGAACTTGTTCCTGATGCAAAGTCATTGCCCTCGACCAAAGCGACCTTGAGGCCCCTGAGTGCTGCGTCTCGAGCTACACCTGCCCCGGTGATTCCGCCGCCGACAATGACCAAATCAAAATCAGTTTCAGACATTTTAGAAATATTATTTTGTCGAGTCTCAATTGAAAATGACTTCATGAGTTTGATTTTGTTGTTTTAAGCATCATCACTTGAGAGTTCCAATCGATGGCTTTCATTGTTTTAAGAGTGGGCGCTAAGGCCGGAGTGTTTGGAAAATAAACTCTTTGAAAATGTTTTTCTCGAGAGAGTTTGTAAGCAAGGTCGCACAGTTCGTCGCGCGCCTGTAAAGTGCTATACTGCAAATGCTCAACCCACAATGACTGCGTTTGACCATCAAAAAAAAGCAAGGGCTGCGCAATAAAGTAGCCGACAATAAGGCCTTCATCGGAAAATTCAGATTTTTGATTTACGTCACGTGCAAGAAAGCTCCACCCCTTGGGCAAATAATTTTCAAGCGCTTCTTTGCGCCATTTAGAACTCCATGATTGGAGCATTCGCTCAGATTCGTCCACAAACTGCTCTTTGAGTTTGGCATTTTCAAAGGCAAGAACTTCTTCGATTTCGGTGGATTCCATAATTCGCAAAAAAAGTGACATGCCTACAGTATGTCCTTAGACTCTTAAATAATGAAGCCGAAAAAATTTACTTCCGAAATTTGGACTGCCATCGAAAGCGCGACCCAATTTGCGATTCAAGCTAGTAAAAACTCTAGCACCAAGCCCGTTGCAGCCTTTGATGCTGACGGAACTCTTTGGAATACAGACCTTGGTGAAAGTTTTTTTAAATACCAGATTAAAAATTGCCCTCTACCTGCGCTGCACGGCTTGCCCGAAGACCCCTGGACCCACTATCGCCGCTGGAAAGAGTCTGGGGACCCACGACCAGCTTACCTTTGGCTAGCTCAGATCAATGCTGGGCAATCAATAAAGACAATTCGCGAATGGGCCGCCGCGAACGTGAAACAGATGTCACCTCTGCCTATTTTTGAAGCTCAGCGAGAACTGATTGCCTACCTTCAGAAAAACAATGTCGACGTTTATGTTATTACCGCTTCAGTTAAATGGTCCGTCGAAGCAGGAGCTAAGATCTTTGGCATACCCGAAGAAAATGTCCTTGGTGTTGCCACTCAAGTTGAAAATGGAATCATTACCGACAAACAAAACGGACTGATTACCTACCGTGAAGGAAAGCCCGCAGCGCTTTTAGAAAAAACAAAAGGTGTAAAGCCTTTTTTGTGCTCGGGAAACACGACCGGAGATTTAAATTTGCTGAAGTCTGCATCGCACTTGTCGCTAGCAGTTCAATCGGAACAGCCCGAAGGCTCGGAGTTGTACAAAACAGAACTAGCTTTGCAAAAAGAAGCCGAAGCCAATGATTGGCTCCGCTTTAAGTTTGATTGAATTAGTTTGAACCAATTACTTTTTCGAGATCGGCAATTTCTTTAGGTGCTTTGAAAGTCATATTCTCAGACCCCTTCGCTGTAACTAAAATATTATCTTCGATACGAATACCAATGCCTCGATAATTTTTTGCGACCGAGTTATCGTCAGCAGGAATATAAATGCCTGGCTCAATGGTAAAGACCATTCCCTCTTCAATAGGGCGAGGTTCTTTGACATTCTTTTTAAAATAAAGACCCGCATCATGCACATCCATGCCCAAGAAGTGGCCGATCCCATGAGGATAATACTTGCGATGCTCATTGGCCTTAATGATGTCTTCTTTGCGGCCTGAAAGCAGGCCCAATTCTAACATCAAATCCGTTAGAAGTGCGGCACCCATGTCGTGAAACTCCTGAAATAAAACTCCAGGTTTTACATGATCGATTAACTTTTTTTGAATTTTTAAAACGCCTTCATAAACTTCAGCTTGGTCATCAGTGAACTTGCCGTTAACTGGATAAGTTCGAGTGATATCTCCGGTGAAGTAATTAGACTCAGCACCCGCATCGACCAAAAAAAGATCGCCAGATTTTAGGTTTTGATCATTGAAAACATAATGCAATGTCGTTGCATTATTGCCACCGGCAAAAATACCACCATAGCCTTCGCGAGCAGAGCCGCGCTTGGCAGTCTCGTAAATGAAAAGTCCGTGAAGCTCGCGCTCGTTTATGCCTGGCTTGGTTGCACGCATAACTTCGATGTGGGCCTCAGCTGAAATCTCGCAAGCACGGCGAAGGTTTTTAAGATCTCCATCTGTCTTAACAACTCGGAGTTCACCCAAAAGTTCGTCAGCATCATGAACTGATAGTAGGCCATAGCCCGTTCGGCCCTGACTGCGTGATAAACCTTCTAGAATATTTTGAACCTTAGCATCGACCGATGGATTTTTATAAAAACGATAGTACAGCGATTCAACGCCTTTCAAAGATTCGGTCGCTACTTTCTCAAACTCTTCGATAGGATATACTTTATCGATTTTAAACTCTTGCTCTGTGCCTTCAGGCCCAAAGCGAAATCCATCCCATGTTTCACGCTCACGATTTTTTTTACGCACAAACATAATAGATTCTGGAGTCATTCCTGGGCGGAATAATAAGATTGATTCAGGCTCTTCAAAACCCGTGAGGTAATAAAGATTTGTGTCCTGTCGATACGAGTGATGCACATCATGATTGCGAATCATTTCAGGATGAGCCGCCACAATCAGAGCTGAACCAGACATTTTGTCAGCAAGACGTTTTCGGCGGTCAGAAAAAAGACTTAGGTGTTCAGAAGGTTTGCGCATATGAGATTCCTTTGTGCCAGGATATCACAGGCCCAAGCGGCGCGCAATTTGAGAGGCGGCCGATTGTCCTGCTTCGAGTCCTTTCTGCAGGATCTGGCGGCGCTGATCAAAGTTAGCCAGATCAAAATCCTGAACTGGCACTGAAATGACATAATCAACAGACTGCCACTGCTTTGATAGGCTCTGAGCCACCAGATTCCAATAGACGTTGGCCTCGTCATCAATACCCCCGGTCAAAACTCCCGCCTTGGCATTTAGCACATGAACATAAACGATATAGTTCGCTCCCTTGGCTTTTAAATAATCAATAGCCGCTTTTAGTTCAGTCACTCCCGCGACATTTTGATTATAGGGCTTTAAAGATGGCGGATAAGCCAAGCAATACGGGAGCATCTGACTAACAAGCCCCTTGTTCATCATAAAATTTTGCTGCTTTTGCATGTTATAAGCGGGGCAAGCAAACGGAAGCTTTAGGTCTTCAGTTTTTTGGTTTTGAAAAACACCTTGAATCAAAGGCTGGGTCGACTTGAAATCTTTTAACTTAAACATCTGCCATTCGACATCAAAGGGCTGTGCTTTTGAGGCATAAATAGCTCCGACCAAAGCTCCCATTTCAATGCCAACCACATGAGTGATCGGCAACCGCGCCTTAGCCAGCTCTTCAACCACACCAACGTGAGCATAAGCACGTGCAGCACCTGGCCCCAAAATAAGTCCAATTTTAGGAGCTAGCGCAGCACTTGAACTCGGTGTTTCTTTTTCGTTTTCAATAGGAGTTGAAGAAGATGTTGTAGATGAATTTATTGGTGGGGTTGGCGAGCTATCAAGGTTTGGCCTCAGAGCTTCAGGAACTTCTGATGACGACACTCCTGCTTTTTTTACTGCCGGTTGCGATTTTATTTGATCGCGTGTTTGTATCGACTCACAGGCGCTAAGACCAAAGCTGAACGCCGCTACCAAGAGGGCTGTATAAACAAAATTACTACACTTTGAAAAAAACAAAAAATTCTTGATTGCCATCTTTGCCTTCCAATTCGGATTCGAAATACTGAGCTTGGCTTGCACCCAATTCAGAAACAATTTTTAAAATCTTATCTCGGACAGCATGATAAAGTTCCTTGTCTTTGACAATCCCATTTTTACCTAGTCCTTGCGGACCGACCTCAAACTGCGGCTTTACCAATGCCAAACAAGACCCTTTAGATTTTTTAACCAGGTTTACTACCGACGGCAAAATTAAACTAAGAGAAATAAACGAAACATCGACTACAACAAGGTCAAACCCTAGATTGGGTGCAAACTCTAAAACCTGAGGGTGTAAATGAATTTCTCTGGCATTGACTCCCTCTAGTGATTTCACGCGAGGATCACTCTTGAGCTTGAGGCTCAGCTGATTGTGGCCCACATCAACGCCCAAAATATTTTTTGCTCCCCGCTGCAAAAGGCAATCTGAAAATCCACCCGTTGAAATGCCAACATCTAAAATCTGAAATCCATCTACATCAAGTGACAGTCTTTCAAGTGCCGATTCCATCTTTAGACCCGCACGAGAAACGTATTTATCAAGTGGGCTTCGCTGAATAACAATTTGCGGAAGCTGCTCTTCGTCTACCAACTCGCTCGGGAGCATAACTGTTTTTGTTTGTACAGAGCTGCCAGAAACTCTAAGAGCGACAAGTCCCGCTTTGATAAGATCTTGAGCTTTAGTCCTTGAAGGAGAAAACCCTTTCTCAACCATATAAATATCGATTCGCATCTTCTTCATTGGCAAAACCTCAATGTGAGCGAGTTGAATTCATTTGTAAAAGTTGGGCTAGGGCCGAGCTCTCAATCGAAAGTTCTTTCAATATCGTTTGAGCTTCTGCAGTGACTTCATTGAGATAAGATTCAGTTTCAGCAAGCCCCAAGAGCTCAGGAAAGCTCCCCTTTTCGATAGATTCTGCAGAGTCGAGCAAATCATCTTTGAGTTGAAACGCCAGACCTAATTTTTGTCCAAAACTTCTGACTTGCTCTTGAATACTTGTTGGTAGGCCCAAAACGACCGCAGCTCCCTCAGCCGCCACGCGAATCAAGGCCCCTGTTTTTAAAGCATGCATAAGATTGAGTTCTTGCAAAGCTAAGCCACTTTCTTTTGATGAAAGGTCAATCGCTTGACCGCCCACCATTCCAGAAAACCCCGCAGCTTCTGACAATAAATTTATAAGCTTGAGTCCAAGTTGGGGCTCGCGAGAGTAGGCTTCGGAAATTGCAAAAAACGCTTCGGTTAAAAGTGCGTCACCTGCCAAGAGAGCCGTGCTCTCGCCAAAAACTTTGTGATTTGTTGGCTGGCCTCTGCGAAAATCGTCGTTATCCATGCAAGGCAAATCATCATGGATGAGTGAGTAGGTGTGAATCATTTCGACCGCTGTTGCAAAAGGCAATACCTTTTGTGGCCCTCCGGCAAAAGCATCCGCTACCAGCAGAGCTAAAACCGGACGAAATCTTTTACCACCGCCAAGCAAGGAATAATCAATAGAGCGTCCAAGCTGTTGAAGAGCCTCGGATCTTGGACCTTGTTTTTTGGCCCAATAGCTTCCCATCGCATCTTGAACAGTTTGTTGGCAGGACTCTAAGATCTCTTGAAAATTCATCTTAGTCTTCGGGCTCAAAGTCAGTCGTTGTTGGGTTTCCTTGAGCATCAATGCTGATCAATTTTTTAACTTTGGACTCAGCTTCATTCAAACGTGTATGACATTCGCGAGAGAGTTTAACACCCTCTTCAAAAAGCTTGAGTGACTCCTCAAGAGCCAGTTCACCGCGCTCCATTTTTTGGACAATCTCTTCTAGCCTTCCAAGTTTTTTTTCAAAATCCATACGCTACCTCTTAATTATTGTTCATTTTCAATTTTTATTACT
>CANCBY010000038.1 GCA_947374445.1 Pseudobdellovibrionaceae bacterium | reverse complement strand
ATTATCAAAACTAAAAACATGTATGGTAAAATGGTCCAAGGCATCGAGCGCAGTACTTATGTGATTGATGAAAAAGGCAAAGTGGCAGCTCTTTGGCGCAAAGTAAAAGCCGAGGGCCATGCGGCTGAGGTTCTTGAAGCTATCAAGGCGATGTGATCAATTTATGAAGTACTTTGAGATCAGTCCGATCATTTCAAATCGCTTGGCCGTATTTCCGGGCGATAAAAAATTCAGTCGAAGCATCAGCTATGACTTTAAGACGGGCTCTCATCTCGAATTGTCTTCGATCGAAACAACTCTGCATTTAGGGGCTCACGCGGATAGTTCAAGTCACTATCATGCCGACGGCGAAGGCGTTGATCGACGAGATCTAAATGCTTTTTTTGGCCAAGCCCAAGTGATCGAAGTGCAGGTAGCTTGTGGGGCCAGGATTTATCCGCAAGATATCAAGACCGTGATTTCAGCGCAGCGAGTGCTGTTGAGGACAAATTCATTTCCGAACCCTGAATTTTGGAATTCTGATTTTAACTCTCTCTCACCAGAGCTTGTTGATTTTTTGGCGGGCCAGAATGTGATCATGATTGGCATCGATACCCCGAGTGTAGATCCAGAAACATCAAAAGAACTTGAGAGCCATCAAGCACTTTATCGCAACAAAATTTCTGTGCTCGAAGGCATTGTTCTAGATAAAGTTCCTGAAGGTCAGTACCAATTGGTGGCATTGCCGTTAGCGATTGAAGGCGGGGATGCTTCGCCTGTGAGGGCGATTCTGATTGAGGGACCGCAGTTGTTTCCGAAGGCTAAACTGACTTGTTAATCTTTCGCCGCAAAAAGTAGGTATTGATCACGAAAATGGCACATAAATAGCATTTTCAGATCTCCGCATGTTTAAATGTGGCTACAAATTAAATCAGATAGATAAAGTGAAAAACCTTTTGGCAGTCTGCCTTAATTTGCTATTTATTTCGATAGCGTTCTTCCAGCCAGCGTCTGTTCATGCACAGGCAGCTATTCCAATCCCTCAAAAACGATTGGTTATCTCAGTTGAGGGGAGTGCTAGACTCGGTGGGCTTCAGCCTGATTACGTAATTTCAACCCATGATCCGTTACTAGCTGCTTTCCTTGAAGGTGTTGCCCACGACGGGGCTCGCCTTGTAAGTCCTTTAGCTAAGGTTCGATTTGCTCTTAAGCGTGTGGGCCAGACCATTGTTGCCTCACCTTATGATGATCCAACTTACTTGAGGCTTTTGAAAAGCCATCGCGACGACAGCACCCCGATCACTTTAGGAGAATACATTGATCTTGGTGTTGGTGTTTGCCGTGAGCATGCACTTTTAATGCATCTAGCATTGCGCACCTTAGGGCTAAATCCTCGATTTATCTATGCTCAAACAGTTCCGATGTTTGCACGTAGCTTTACGGGCACTGTCGATCATGCCTTTAATGTGATTCGTTTTGAAGGCGATGTTTTTGTCATAGATAGCTACACACCTCGATACAATGGCTTGAGCCTCAGGGATTTCGGTCGTGGCATGATATTGCAACCTTTAAACTTTGCTCCATGGAGAGATACGGGGGGACTTTTCTTGCCCGCTAAAATATTTAAAATTAATGATTTCCCCAAAATCACAAAAAAGCACGTGAGCGCCTGTGAGCAGGTGTTTCAGTAGGTGGCTATCAGTTCTATCGATAGTATCGAAAGCCAGTTCGACTAGCTCTGAAATCCGTACCCCATCTGCTTCTGCGTGTGCAGAGGAATTTTCGGTAGTTTTGATTTCGGAATAAAGAATGTCGAGAGGTTGAAAAAATCGGTAAAAATTTTGTGCTTTTCAGTGGCTGACTTTAAATAGTCATGACCTGAAGAGCCTCCGGTTCCGATTTTTTGCCCCAACATTCTGTGAGCCATCTGCGCGTGTCGGTAGCGCCATTGAGTCATCAGTTCATCAATATCTAACAAGCTCGATAGAAGTCTGAATGGCAATTGAAACACAGGTTGATCGCGGTAGAGCTGAATCAACAAAGCTGCATGCAAGCTTTTGTATGAAAGACGTATTTGTCCTGCGGCTTTGATTTGATTGAACTCATGCTCAGAGAAAAGAGCATGAAAAGTTTTTTGTGAGCCTTCCATCATCTGTTGATTTCGCGCCTTCACTTCAGGCGTGAGCTCTGGATTGCTCATGATGACTTCGAGATCTGCTTGAAACATCTCATTCACCGCAGTTTGGTATTCTTTCCAAAAATCAAAATCAGAGGATTCTAAAAACGGCGTTCTTTGCAGCCAAGAATCGACGAGGTCAAAGAGCGAAGTGCGCTCCAGAGTTTTTTGCATTTCTGTTTGCTGATCTGGGCGTAAATGCTTGTAAAAGGGCGAGTTATTAAATTGCAAACGATCTTGAATTTTAAGTCCTAAGAGAGTTTCTATCTTGCGCCACTGAAAAGATTGAAAGCCGCTCGCAGGATAGAGGTAGTCTCTGAACTCCAGAAAATCCAAAGGAGTCATGGTTTCTAAAATGTCGATCTGGCCATTAATATAACGTTGAATGCCGACGATGCGCTCAAGGCGAGAAACCGCTGTGCCCATGTCTGTTTCAGGCATTTGCGTTTGTGAAAAAATGCTGATCACGCTCTCGAGCTCTGTGAGCATCTGTTTGAACCAAAGTTCATAGGTTTGATGAACGATGATAAATAGAGTTTCATCGTGGGCGGGGTGACCAAACTCTTCGCTGCGTCTTTTTTGTGAATTCAGCAAATGATCGAGGCCCAAGTAATCGTGGTACTGGACAGGAGGATATTTCATAAAAGGCTCCTTATTTTTTTTATAAATTCGTGGATGTCTTGTTCTTGTGTGTCCCAAGAAGTCATCAAGCGGCATTCAAATGTAGCTTCATCCCACACATAGAAAAAAAACTCTTGGCGTAAAACTTTGATCCACGGGCGAGGCAAAATGGCAAACACAGCATTAGACTCACGTGCTTGAGTGACTTGAACTTGAGGGATTTCTTTGAGACCTTGATAAAGAAGCTCGGCCATTTGGCATTCGTGTTGTGCAATTTTTTTGAAAAGTGAGTGTGTCAAATAGCGCTCAAAACTGGCAGCCAAAAACCGGCTTTTACTGGGGAGCTGAGCTGCTTGCTTGCGAATAAATTTGAAATTTTTGGCAGCGTCTTTTTTAAGAAAGAGCAGGGCTTCGCCAAAAAGAAGACCGTTTTTAGTGCCGCCAAATGAGACCAAGTCGACGCCGAGATCTGTGGTGAATTGTTTGAAGGGAAGCTCTAGCCGAAGTGCTGCATTTGAAATGCGAGTGCCATCAATATGAATGAACAGATTTTTAAGCTTAGCAAAGTCACAAAGTGCCTTGAGCTCTTCATAGGAGTAAACTGTACCGATCTCCGTGGGCTGAGTGATGCTTAAGACTTTAGGTTGTGAAAAATGTTGGTCTCCGCCGCGAATCAGGTGTGGTTCTAGGTCGGATGGAGTGAGCTTTCCATTTTTGCTTTTTATGGGAATCAACTTGCCGCCGAAGAAAAACTCAGGCGCGGCACACTCATCAACATTGATATGGCTGATGTCTGTGCACAGCACTGACTCGTAGGTCTGAGCAAGAGTTTTCAGCGCCAAGGCGTTGGCGGCAGTGCCATTAAAGACGTAAAAGACCTGGGTTTCTGCGCCGAAGTGCTCGCGAAATTTTATCTCCGCTTTTTGGCTCCAATCATCGGTTCCGTAGCTGGGAGCGTGCTCAGCGTTGGCCGCAATCAGAGCTTGCATAATCTCTGGATGGACACCGCTGTGATTGTCGCTACCGAAGCCCCGCTTCATTCGATGAACCTTGCTTTAAAATAAGTGAATAAAGTGATGAAGGAGAAGAGCTGCTAATTTTGCAGTCCGGTTGTCAGAATCAAGGGGAGGTGAGACCTCATAAATTCCCATGCCGCGAAGATCAAAATGGTGCGGGAGTTTGGTCATGAGCTCTAAGAACTCAATAGTTTTAATCCCCGTGGTCCAAGACTGCGAGCATCCCGGTGCTTCACTGGATTGAAAGCCATCGATATCAACGCTTAAAAAACAGGGGCGCTGATCATTGACTAGCCAAGGTGCCAGTGTCGCGGTCAGGCCTTTGTGTTGAATTTCTTCCAGCGAAACAATTTGTGCGCCTTGATCTTCAGCCCAGCGTAAGTGATTGCGGCTGTTGCATTGGGCTTGAATGCCGACTTCGACGAGATCAAATTGCCCCGGGAACTCCGATAACAAGCGATAGAAGGGTGTGCCGCTGTGGCCAACGCCATCAAAGTGCCGGACATCCAAATGCGCATCAAAGTTAAAAATAATCGGCTTTTGCTTTAACTTATGGTCGCTAAAGGTTTCGATGAAGGCCGCGCCATCAGGGTAACCGTAGTCGTGGCCTCCGCCGAGGGAGAGCAATCGCTTTTTTGCGGCGAAGACAGTTTTTGAAATGCTTTTTGCGGCTTGATGTCGGTCATTCAGCGAGGTGCCAGCAGTGATATTTCCGATGTCTGCGACGCCAAAAGTTCTTTGCGAAAATACGGATGGAGTCATTTTGTAGAAGGCCGCGCGTATTTGATCGGGGGCTAATCTCGCGCCCGCCCTTCCGCCATTCAGATAAATGCCTTCATCGTCTGGATATCCAACGACTGCAAACTCTTCAGAGGCCGAAGAAATTTCTGAAAAATGTCGAGACTTTGAGATGTCGCCAAGACGAGGATCTTGGCTGTCATTTTTTGAGAAAAAAAGTGATGGAGAAGCGGGTGCTATCATCTCTGCGTTCATCTCCGTAGAGGGCATCAAGGCAAGTTCGCTTTGGTTCTAACTTTTGTGAGGAGGATGCTGCTTTTTTCGCTGCCAGTTTCTTCGTCGTAAAAAGTCATTGTTGCTTGCTGGCTAGAAGTCATTTTGAGGCTGGCAAGAATAACCTGATTTGGGTTTGAAAAGAAAACTTTCCAAGTGTCACCGTCGGCTGGAGTGATCGTGTATTTCATTTCACCTTCACCTGGGCTTGTTTGCGTCGCTGCTCGAGTTAGTCGGGGATATGTCGGGTACAGAGTGACTTCAGCAAAAGTTTTAAAATTAAACAGATACTTGGGGCTGGTCCATGATCCTAAAATGCGATGAAGGCCTACGAAATCGATAGTCTCTAGAATTAAGGTTTTTCCAGCGATCACTTTGCCAGTTCCGCGAATGGCATCAAGATTGCCAAGTTTGCGGAGCTGTTGAGTGACGGTCGGCGTCGCCGCTTTGAGTTGAAAAGATTGCGAGGGATTGCTGGTGATAAATGTAAGCCCACGTGAATCACGGCTGACGAAGCCTTCGACGCTGTCCTGGGCCATAGCACTAGGCGTTAGCGAGTACAAGCATGTGGCAAAAAGCAGGCTTTTTAAAATGAATTTTTTGAATAGCGTGTTCATGAGGCTGTGTCTGTCACCACTCGTCGGTTCGGTCAAAAGGAAAGCACAGATAGAGGGCGATGTTGTGGCGCGCAAATAGCAATATAAATTAGTCTGTGCGCGTTAGTCGTGACAGTCTGAACATTCAGTTCAGCTCAGTTTAGTGGAGAATATTTTGTCTAAAAGTGCGGCACCTTGGAAAGAGATTTTTTTGCGAACCCTTCACCGACTTGATCCCCAAGAACGCGAAGATGTCTGCGGCGAATTTGTGCAAGAGATGAGCGGGGGAATGGGATTGCACTTTTTTCCACTTTTTGTGCGACAAAAAAAAATGGACTTGGCAATTTGTGAGCTGGCCCAAATCGAGTGGATTTTGTATCAGCTCTCGCAGGTCTCTGCTCCCTCAAAAGTTTTGCATTTTGAAGAAGCGGTCGATAAAAATAAAAAGTTAAGTTATAAAATTAACTCGTTGGCGCATTGGTTATATCTGAGTTTTGCTGTGCAGGAGTTTTCTTTGTCTCCGGGACTTTGGGGGTTTACTGCTGCCAAGGGTGCCCCAGGTGTTTTAATCCGTGAGCTAAATGCTCATCAGGCACGCATTTTAGATATTATTTCTGAAGGAATTTTAATCGATAGCGAGACCTTAATAGAAGTTTCGATCGAACAGAGTGGCGCTGAGGCACCGACAATCTTGCAGGCTCGACAAAATATTGCAGACTTGGTGGACTGGCGGATTCTTTTTTGCGCGTAATTGCTGATTTTTTAAGAACCAAGTGTCTTCATGATGTCGCCCAAAATCTGAATGTGATTCAACGGATATTTTCCGACGGACGTGAGCATCAAGTGCTTGACTGAATCTGCTCGCTTGATGCCTTCAAAGGTCATCAGCCGATCAAGCGCGTTTGCGGATGCGACAATCACAGCCATAGGATCCATTTTAGATTCATTGAGACCATTTGGAAATCCATTGCCGTCAATATATTCTTCATGCTGAGCAATAATATTAAGCACAGTCTTATCAAAATGCTTTTTGTCCTGAACTTTAGAGCAACCTTGCTCAGGGTGGCCTTTGTAGATAACCATTTCGTCGTTGCTGAAAGCCTTAAGGGGTCGAGCTAAATCAAGCGGAGTTTGAAAGTGACCGAAGTCATGTAAAAGGGCTCCGAGCGTGAGTAGTTGAGTTTGCTTGGGATCAGCGACACCGAGGCGTTTTGCTAATGCCATAGAAAGCGTTGATACTGTCACTCCATGATGGGCAATACTGTGGTCCACGTTTTCGATCTTCATGATTTGTCCGAAGGCTTCATCTTCGTTCATCAGAAAATCGACGTATTTGCCTGCGGCATCTTTTGCTTCTTCATAGAGGGCTTTATTTTCAGGACTTTCCATGACCTCTTCAACGTTCGATTGCTGCGAGCCCTGAATGATGGCGGCTCGATTTTCGAGTGTTTGAGAGGAGCTTTTATCATAGGCGATCTCGATATTTCGCGAGAGATAGGTTCTGTAATTGGATTCATCCTCTGAGAGGATAAACATTTTGCGCAATTTTTTTTCTTTGAGTCGACCTAGGCGTTGGCCTTCAAAAGAATCGCCGCGACGAAGGTAAAGTATGTACTTATCGTTAATTTTTAGAAATGCATTGAAATCAATTTTTTGCTCGCCTCGCAGGGTGCTCACTCGTATCGGCACATAATCCATGTGACTTCATCTCCATTGTGGTGCACGATTGAACCATGTCTAGCGATCAATCTAAAAAACAAAACCCACCTATCAACGCTGGAGTTGGCTCTGTAGCAAATGCAAAATCGGATTGGCCGGCGCCTGCAGTTCCGTTGTTGAGTGAGGCAGATACTGAAATTCTAAAAGAATTCCAGCTAGAGTCAAAGACTCTCATTGAACAAATCATGGAGATCCTTGAAGGCTGCGAAGGCGATTTCAGTCAGGTCAAAAGGCTAGAGGAATATGGTCAAGTTGTTGACCGCGTGATGGGCGGAGCCAAAAGTCTAGCTATGGGACTGTCGGGAGTTGGTGCCGATCACTTTATACATAAAATCGGCGACTACGCGGCACTATGTAAAGCTGTGGGCTATAAAGCGTCGCAGATTGAAGACAATGAGCAATTCTACGATGTGGCTGTGGCGTTTCTGTTAGATGCTACTGAAATGCTGACCGAGATGATTGATAAGATTTTAGAACCCAAAGCTGCGAGCTTCAAAGATCTTTTTACTCAAACTTTTTTGGACCGCCTGAAATGGGTTTCATCTCAATTCGGAGCTGAGTATCGCGCGAGTGTTGAAGTGAACAAGAACAAGCCGAAGAAGATGAGTCAAACAGAAATCAACGAGCTATTGAAGAAGCTTGGGCTTGATTGATATTTGAATCTGCTTAGGGTTTGAACTGTTAGGCTGTATGCCTGACTTTAAAGGCCGGTTGCTTGGGCTGCGTGTACGGAAGCAAAATCACAAAACGAGTATTTTTACAGTTAGTGTCAATTTTTAAAACTCCATTGTGTTGATCAATGAGGCCCTTTGAAGTGCTAAGTCCTAAACCAGTTCCTTGACCGACATCTTTGGTTGTAAAAAATGGCATAAGAATTTTTGAGTGCAGTTCTATGGGAATTCCATTTCCGGAGTCCGTGACCAACACTTCAAAAAATTGAGGGTGTTTGAGCACTTCAATTTTGATCCACTTTTCGGGAAGTTCCGATATGGCATCATAAGAATTTGATATGAGGTTGAAGAGAACTTGAGAAATTTGAGTGGGATGACATTCGAAACTAATTTCAGGGTAATGATGAGGCAAAATAAGTTCGATGTTCCGCTTGCGAGCTCGTTCTTGGCAAAGATTCAAAGTGTCTTCAACCAACTCCTTGGCAGTATACATCTGTAGCGGCTCGTTGTCTGAGTCGCGTGCAAACGCGCGCAGACCCTTAATGATTTTTACAATGCGCTGAGTGTTCTGAAGAATTTTTTCAATTTTCTCGAGTACAAATTCATTTGTGAGCGGACTTGTGTTTGCCTTGAAAACAACTTGCTGCGAAAGGCCTTGGATGATGGCAAGTGGATTATTTACTTCGTGGGCGATGCCACCGGCCATTTCTCCAAGTATTGCCATTCGAGCTGAGTTCACCAACTTTAGGCGATTTTTTTCATTTTCTTTGTTTTCATCAATGCTAGTTGAGCCATCGGTGGGATCTAATTTTTGGCTGAGTTCCTGAATGAATGCTTGCCATTGATGTTGTTCGGAAGGGCAGGTGGATTCATTGAGTCCGTGTTTATTTAGCAACTCGAGTAGAGATAGATTTATTCTCATTTAAAACCTCCTCGAGCTTATAGTGGGCATCGCTTGGACTTTGACCATGCATATCTATCGGCATTGTAGGTTTAGTCTATGAGCTTGCTGAGGCGAAAACTGGACCACTCGACCAGCTCAACCAGCCTTAGGTCCTGGCTCAGATTTTTAATTTCTGGCAGAAGTTCATAAAGACCGCGATTGGTAGCAACGATAATGGCATTCCGCCGAAGCCCAAAAGCTCCGGCTCGAGAGAGTGCGGAGCCGATAAATTTTTTTTGCAGCTGTTTGCCCGAAAGCGTGAGTATTTCTCTAAGCTCTTTTACAAGTGGCTCACGAGGTGAAACCTTATCACTCAATAGTGGTGAGGTTTGTAGCTGATGACGAAATACTTTTTCATTCCATGGGCAAGTTGTTTGGCAGAGATCACAGCCAAAAAACCAATCGCCTATTTTTTCACGCAATTCAATTGGCGGAGTGGTTTTAGATTCAATAGTTAAAAATGAAATGCATTTATTCGCATCAAGAACTTTAGCACGTGTAAAAGCTTGCGTAGGGCAAATATCTAAGCAACGGGTGCATTTTCCGCAAAGATCAGGGATAGGTTCAATTTGGAATGGATTTGCAGTTTGTCCATTTGTCGTTTGAAGATTTGCCGCTGAGAGAGTCGTGTAAATCTCTCCGATAAAAAATAGGCTGCCTTTTTTAGGGTGAATTAAGCAGGTGTTTTTGCCAAACCAGCCAAGACCTGCTCGATGTGCTAAATCTCTTTCGAGAACAGGAGATGAGTCTGTCATTGCAATAAATTCGCCATCAGGAAATTTTTCTTTGAGCTTTGTCGCGATGACATTTAATTCTGACTTAAACCAGTGATGGTAGTCTTCGCCTTGAGCGTAAAGGGCGCGGCGAGTGGCGCTGTTCGCAAGTGGGCGCGGATGTGGCAAATAGTGCTTTGTAAAAACGAGCGCCGTTCGAGCTGATGCCGCAGGCAGCATTTTTTCTGGGTGTTCTTTGAGGTCTAGATGTTCAGTCAGATACGCCATGGTGCCATGGTGATTTTGCTGGAGCCATGTTTTGTAAAAATCGATGGTCAAAGGTGTTTGCAAGGTGACGGCTGCGCATTGATCCATCGAATACTCTTTGGCGAGCGCTTCAACTTCTGGAATGATATGAGACATGGAATTTTCAAACATCTTGGGGCCGATTTCTGGTAGACCCGAATTTCAATTGGCCGTGCGAGTTGGCGATGTTCTTCGCAAGGCGGGGCATGAGACCTGGATGGCGGGCGGTGCCGTTCGCGATATTTTGTTGGGCCGAATTCCACATGATTTTGATTTGGCCACAGCTGCTACGCCCGATCAAGTTGAGAATCTGTTCGCTTCTACGGTGGCTGTCGGTAAGCAGTTTGGAGTGATTGTTGTGGTCGAAGGCGAGCTTCAGATTGAAGTGGCCACCTTTCGCAAAGATGGTGGCTATCAAGATGGCCGCAGACCCGATGCAGTCAAGTTTGCAGCTGCCGAAGAAGATGCTGCTCGCCGCGATTTTACGATCAATGCTCTTTTTTTAGATTGGGCTACAGGCGACATTTTTGATTTTGTTGGCGGCCAAAGAGATCTTCAGGATCACTTAATTCGAACAGTGGGCGAGCCGCAGCTGAGGTTTCAAGAGGATCATCTGAGGTTGTTGCGGGCGTTGCGATTTCGCGCTCAGCTTGGATTTCAGATCGAGAAGAAAACCTACTGGGCGATCGTTTTAAACAAGGGGCTATTAAAAAACATCAGCCGAGAAAGAGTTCGAGAGGAATTAGGAAAACTGCTGCATGCAAATTTCTTTCACCTGGTGCTCCAAGAGTGGAAAGAGCTCGGTCTTGAGCGAGAACTTTTTTTTGAGGTGCCAGGGGTTTATTTCAATCCTACTCTTTGGCCTCAATGTTCTGAAGCGCAGCTTGATCCTTGGAGTCAGTTTTTTTTGGCGGCTTTCAAGTCTGGAACTTCCGAGATCGATATCAGGGCTGCAACAAAGGGGCTCCGTGGTTCCAAAAGTTGGCAAGAAAAAATTCTCAAAAATTTATTTTGGTTTTTTAATTCAAAAAAATTTGAAAACTTAAGACTTGGTGAAATTATCGATTTGAGTTTTGATCCGGATTTTTTTAGAGGTCTTGAGGCTTGGATTAAAATGGAAGAATCAAATTTGGGAGCTTCGGCTCAGCAGAAGTGGCAAAGTTTTCTTAAAACACGACCAGAGGATAAACCTGAGCCTATCGTCGGCGCTAGCGATTTGAGTGGTTCATTTGTTGGCAGAGATTTGGGAACGGCTTTAAAAAAAGCTTACTGGATGCAACTAGAAAGCCCTTCGTCGCTGAATCTAAAGTTAGAAATTCTAGACACTTTACTAGACAGCTCGCCGGCCCGGAGCTAATTTGAGTTTTATGGTAACACCTTCGATCTCTCGACGTTTTTTGGCGCGGTTTTTAGATCAAATTTTTTTGGTTGTTGTTTGGATTCCTTTGGCATTTAAATCATTTGCAGAGCTTTTTGCTGGAGGGAGCTGGTCCGGAAGAATTGCCTGGATTGCAGTTGATCTGAAGTGGTTAGTTTTTGCTTTGGTTTGCCAGTTTCTTTACCGGATTTTGTTTTTGAAAATGTATGGTGCCACTCCCGGCAAATTGATCCTCGGATTGCGATTGATTTCAAGCGCTGCACAGACAAAAGAGCTCACTTGGTTGCAAACTTTGATCAGGGTTTTTGCCGATGGGTTGTCATTCTTTTTCGGTTTGGGGCTCTTTAGCTTGGCTCTTTGCAGATATGATCGATGTCATGTTTCTGATTGGTTGGCCGAAACCCGAGTGGTTCGTCTGAGTTCGGAGTCTGAGCGTCTGGGTCTGGGGGCTCCATCGCGACATATTTTTGGGGGGTTATTGTTCTTTTTCATTTTTTCGACTTCGGGATTTTCGTCGGTGGCTCAATTGCTCAAGAAGAGTCATTTTGGTGATGGGCAATGGCAAATACCCCTCACTTATTTTCTGTCACGTTAAGAGAGCGTTATTCTCAAAGCAGCAGTCATTCGATCAGTCATCGCACTGGGCATCAGACCAGCTCGAGATAGGTCCTATCTAGGCGGGATTTTTTGAAATTAGGGTTCGCCTCTTGAGTCTGACAGAGCATCTCAGTAACAATATAGACTGAGTGAAAAAACCAACCCAACGCAAGCTCAGTCTCAAAATTGTTTTTCAGAATAAAGTGCAAGAATTGCACACGTATCTGAAGGCCAGTCCCTTTGTTTCAGCGCTCGTCTTTATTTTTTGTGCGTGGAATATCATCTCGGTGATCGTGTTATTTTTTGAACGCCAGGCCGAGGGCCACAATATCAATACATACGAAGAGAGCATTTGGTGGGGGATCGTAACCCTTCTCACCGTGGGTTATGGCGACAAGTATCCGGTCACCACTGAAGGGCGTTTTTTTGCGGGCCTTCTCATGATCAGTGGTGTTGTTGGCATCGCGGTAGTTACAGCTAAGATTTCGAGTTTTTTTCTTGAACGGGCCCTGCGCGAGAGGAGAGGTTTTGTGGATGCAACTTTGCTTCATGATCACTTTGTGATTTGTGGTTGGAAAACCGAAATGAGTACTTTTTTGCTAAATATCTTAGACTCTAACAAGGGCATGAAGGCTGAGCAGATTGTGCTTTTGAACTCTGCGCCTGACGCCGAAATTGAAAGCATGATGGAAGTGCCTCGATTAAAAAAAGTCAAAGTTGTTAAAGGTGATTTTTTCGTCGAAGTGAATCTCAAGAAAGTGGCTCCTGAAAAAGCCAGTAAGGTTTTGATTCTAGCTGATGCAACTCCGGGCGCAGGCGGTAAAGTCCCAACAATGACAGAGGCCGATGCTCGAACGATTATGACGGCAATGACCTTGAACAGCATCGCCAAAGGGACACCGGTGGCTGCCGAAATTTTAGATGCAGCTATGGATCAATATCTGCGCCTTGCACAGGTGAATGAAATTGTTTACACGCGCGACTATTCGCGGATGCTAGTAGCGATGTCGTCGACCGGCACGGGTGTAACAAATATATTCCACGAATTACTGAGCCCCCACAGCCCATATTTTATTACTACCCTGGAAATTCCAGATCAGTTTCAACAGAAGACTTATGCAGATCTTCAGAATATGTTCAGTCGAGAGCGTCAGGGGCAAACTCTGGTGGGGATTTTAGAGAACTCTGGCAACAGTCATGTCGCAAAAGAGAGTGCGATCCGCAAAGCTCAACAGACTCCTGATATTGCTCAATTGGTGGCCAACTTACAGGGAGTAAAGATTTTAAAGTTCAATCAGCCCCTATTCGGCCCGTCGCCTGACTATTTGATTCGCGACAATTGCATGGCTATCGTCATTGAGAATCGCCACGAGGATAAACATGGTTAACGAAATGAAAGCCGAAGAATCAATTGTAGAGGTTTTGCGGCGAGTCTCCGTTTTGGTGGGACTTAAGGATAACACTCCGGCCTTGGAAGCTCTTTCGCAGCTGATGGCTATGACCGAATTTGCAGCAGGTTCAACATTGATCGAAGAAGGTGAGCTAGGGGATCGGTTTTTTGTGCTGCTAAAGGGCCAAGTCAGTGTCTACAAGCGCACTCCCGATGGCGATAGTTATAAGGTGGCAATTTTAAAATCGGAGATCACACCAGCTTTGGGTGAAGGCGGATTGATCGAGGCTGAGCCAAGGTCAGCGACTGTAAAAACCGATGTCTCTTGTGTTTGTTTGGTTTTGAGCCGAGAGGCTTTTACTCGCTTTTGTGATTTGCATCCGGACTGGGCTCTGCCAGTGTTGAAAAAAATCTCAGTGACACTGATGGTGAGGCTGCGTCAGACGAGCAATGATTTGATGTTATTGCATCGGGCCTTGATGAACGAAATTCGGGGCTGAGAGCCCCGAATTTTTAATCTTTTAAATTTTAGATCTGGAAAACAGTTCGGTTTTAGCAAACAGTGATTTCAACAAAAAACTTAGCGCCATTTTCAAGTTCGAACGGGATCACAAGTGTGGCTCCGTTGTGAGCTTTGGAAATAGTAAAAGTTCCGCGGATAACTGTTGGAATAGCCATTTCAAAAGCAAAACCCATCTGATTGAGGGTGGTTTTTGCGCTTCCATAAATTTGATTTGCAAGCTCGCCTACAGCATCAGCCACAGGTCCATCGATTTCGGTGTGTTTTTCGCCAAGCATTTTATCAAGAATCGAAAAAATGGCCTCTTTTTGGTAGCTGATTGTCATCGTGCCCTTCATGGGGCCGGCAACCATTCCAACCATTCCGGCGATATCGCCTTTGGCTTGAAAGTTTTTTTCAACAGAGGGCTTCATTGTTTTTACATTTGTATTTGCCATCAAAGACAGAGTTTTAACCACGCCATCAATGAAAGCGTTGATCAGGTTCTTGTCTAAGAGCGGATTGATCGGTGTTAGCGCGGCACTCATAAATTATGCCGCCTTCTGGTTATTGTGTTTTTGATAGATTCGCTCAAGTTTCTCTTTGAGGGTGGTCGCGTTAAACGGTTTTACGACATAATCCGAAACTCCATTTTTAGCAGCTTCGACGATGTTTTTCTGTTCGCTTTCAGCTGTGACCAACATAAACGGAATACTTTTGAGATTCGAATCAGCTTTGCACGCCTTAAGGAGGTCAATGCCGGTCATACCGGGCATATTCCAATCAGAAATCACGAATTGAAATGGTTTACCATCTTCGACGGCCTTTTTGAGGGCTGGGAGCGCTGTTTTTCCGTCATCAGCTTCCTCGACGTTGGTGTAGCCCAGCTCGGTGAGCACCTTCTTTATAATCTTGCGCATGGTTGCGAAGTCATCGATCACCAAAAATTTTGTTGTCGTAGGAAACATAATATTTCATCCCCTTAATAGATTTGCAAAAAGCTAAACAACTATCGGTCTAGTTTTAAAAAACTCGAGTCCTGGTCCCTTGCTTTGCTCAATATTTACTGTCAGACTTTGAGACAGGTAGGGACTGTTTCAAGATCAGACATAAGCAGTGATGTCGGTGTTTCATAGGATGAAATCTCGACGAACTGAGGGTGTTTGGAGACAAAATTGACCTTTTTTGAGACTTACGGTGAGCTGAAATTAACCGACAAAAACTTTGGTCGTGTCAGTTAAAGAGGAACCGAAGCAAGAACTTAAAAAAGACTAAAGTCGGTTTTGCCTTTTTGTTGAACAAGTGGCCAAGGGCACATAAAAGGGCCGCCAAAAAGTGGTTTAGATAAAGTTTTAAGAATTTTTAAGGGATCAAAAAGTCTTAACCAAGATGTTGAACCGAAGAACTCGAGTCCAGCATTGAACATTTAAAGGGGAGGGAGCAAGGATGCTCAGAGATGTCCTAATACAAAAAGGGTTGTCAAACCGAGAAGCAGAGGTCGCGGAACTAGTTTCCAAAGGTCTATCAAACAAGGAAGTTGCTAACCAATTGTTTGTGACTGAGAAAACAGTGAAGTTTCACCTTACAAACATTTACAAAAAAATGAATGTAAAATCACGCGCTCAGTTGATCGTATGGTGCTTGCCTCACCTTGGTTTCGTCGAAAACGAAGCTCGCCAAGAAGCTCCCGTGGCAGCACAAACTTCAAACAATGCATATGGTGCACAAGCAGCACAAACAATTCCAGCTGGTAATGCAACTGTTGGTGGCTCTATTGCAGCTACTACAACAACTATCATTCCAGGTCGCAGCAACGACATCAGTGGTACCCGTGGTGGTAACTCTGATGCCGGCGCGATGGGAATGTAATCAGTCTCTAGTTAGTTAAGGAGTTGTCATCACAATGGGAAGTCGGCATGAAGCGAAATCTGTGTCGGCCTCTCAAGTGGTGATGACCGAGTTAGTTCTTCCTTCTCATACCAACTCCCTCGGAAGTATTTTCGGGGGAGTTATCATGTCCTGGATCGATATCGCAGCAGCGATCGCAGCCCAGCGACACTCAAATAAAGAAGTCGTAACAGCCAGTCTTGATGATCTCAGCTTTATAGCTCCAGTCTATAAAGGGTGGGTTGTTAATCTTAAATCCAGAGTTAATTTTGTCTCTCGCACTTCGATGGAAGTCGGCGTTCGTGTCGATGCCGAAAATCCTCGAACGGGCGAAGTTTTTCATACGGCTTCGGCTTATCTGACATTTGTGGCATTGGATTCTCATGGAAAGCCCACGCCTGTGCCGGCTCTTAAGCTTGATACAGAGGAAGATCATCGGAGATCTGCTGAGGCTCAACGTCGCCGCGAGATGCGGATAAAGAGAAAATCTAAGGGTTAAGAATTCGGTGGCGGAGTCCATCCGCCAAAACCTTGCTCGATTGCCTCGCACGCACTCAGGCAAA
>CANCBY010000037.1 GCA_947374445.1 Pseudobdellovibrionaceae bacterium | reverse complement strand
GACAGCGATGCCGGACAGGTGGATTTTGAGTTAGCGAGCTCGCCCCCACATGCTAAATTCGGTCGCATTGACCGCGGCTTTGATAAAAAGTTTGTAAAACGCAAAGAGGCCCCTCGCAGAAATGTGCCGGATAGGGCATCGCAAAGCTCGTCTCGCGGTGAACGGGCGCCGATAAAACCAAACAACGACCGTGCTACCGAGAGATCGATTCCAAAAACTGGAGAAAAATTTGATCCTGAAGCAGCACTCCGCAGAGGTCTTGCAAAATTTGGTAGGGATGCAAGTAGAGCTTTAGGCTTTGGCAAAAAAGAGGCTCCTGCTTTGAAGGTTTCTGACCGTCGCTCGAAACCTCGATTTGTCCTCGAGGAAGACCAAAACAACGGTCAGGATGAAAAACCTCTTGGTAAAAAAACAGATAAAAGCTTTTTCAAAAAATTCCGCAAGGGCGGCAAGAAAAAAGCAAGCGACGCTGGTGGTGGCGGTAAATCGAGGCGTAAAGCAAAACGATGAAGATTCTAACCACAGGTCGGCAAATCGGAAAGACCCTTAAAAATGCTTCTCGACTGCGAACGATCGTTGGGGTTTTTGCAAAGCATGGGTTTTCTAATGTTGCAGAACGGATCAAGCTTGGGCGCTTTGTTCTTGAGCGCCTGAGCTCTCCAGAAAACTTAGACAAGTATTCAACAGCTGAACGGATTCGCATGAGCTTTGAAGAGCTCGGACCTACTTTTGTAAAATTAGGTCAACTCCTTGCAACTCGTCCTGATCTTGTCCCGGAAGAGTTTGTAATTGAATTTTCAAAACTTCACGATCAGGCCGCTAATTTAAGTTATGAAAAAGTCGAACAAGTCCTTAAAGAAGAGGGACTCTTTGATAAATTTGAGAGTCTTGATCCGATTCATTTGGGCGCGGCCAGCATTGCTCAAGTTCATCGCGCTCGACTTAAAGATGGATCTTCAGTTGTCGTTAAAGTTCAGCGCCCAGGCATCATCCAAACAATCAATGATGACTTGAATGTTTTGTATCTTTTAGCAGAGCTTTTAGAAGCCTATATTCCGGAAACACGTCCATTTAATCCGGTAGCAATTGTAGATGAATACTTTAAAACCTTAGAGCTCGAAGCAAATTTTGTTGTTGAGGCCAATAACATCCGTCGGTTTGCCGCCAACTTTGCCAACGAAAAAGATGTTAAAATTCCTAAGGTTTATTTTGATTTGGTCACTGAGAGAGTTCTGACGATGGAGGCTTTGGAAGGAATTCCGCTGACCTCCGAGCATGCGCTTAAACAAGAAGGCATTGACCCAACAGAAATTATCAAGCGCGGTCTTCGCTGCTATTTGAAGATGGTCTTTGTGGATGGAATTTTTCACGGAGATCTTCATGCCGGCAATTTTTTTGTTCTGCCAGGAAATCAAATTGGTCTGATTGATTTTGGTGTGGTCGGAAGACTCAATCCAAAAACTCAATCCGCTATTGCCAATATGCTCATCGCTCTTTCAAAAGAAGACTATGAACGATTAGCTTACGAGTATATTGATCTCGCCCCGTTCACAGAACGCGTGAATGTGGACCTTTTTGCTAAAGATCTTCGCAACCTAATCGCTCCCTTCTATGGATTGACGCTGAAGAATGTAAACATTGGAAAAGTTTTGCTTTCTTCGTCTTCTGTCGCTGCAAAACATCATCTCAGTGTTCCGACTGAGCTCATGTTGTTCTTTAAATCGATGGTGGCTATTGAAGCCTTAGGCAGAAAAATTCAAAAAGAATTCGATTTTTTGGCCTACTCACTGGAGTTTGCAGGAGAGCTGATCAAGGTTCAGTATGAACCGCATCGGATGATGAACGATGTCTCACAATTAGCTCGTGAATCACGAGGCCTTATTAATTCTTTGCCAAGGCAATTGACGTTCTTACTGAGAAAAATCAATAGCCCGGACCATGCTATTAAAATTCAAATACGAGAGATAGATGAGCTCAAAAAAGGAATCATGCTCTCTTTTAATTTGATGTTTTTAGGAATTATTATCGGCTGCCTTTTGCTGAGCAGTTCATTTATTTTTGTTCATCCTACTGATAATAATTTATATGGAATGCCAACAATTAGCTTTGTTGGGTACGCTTTAGCAGGTGCTCTCAGTGTGATCGCCTTTTTTAACTATCTCAAGAAGTGAGGTTTTGTGTTACAGAATTTAACTTACGAGCTTTCTGTTCTTAGCAAGGCTGTGCAGCACAAAAATTTATCAGCAGCAGCAATTCATGTGGGTTTAAGCCAGCCTCAGATTTCTCGCCTTATCGCTAAAATTGAAGCCGAACTGAACGTCGTTCTCTTAGATCGAACTGCAAGACGCAAATCAGGATGGACTCAAATCGCAATTGATCTCTCTACAATCTTTAGCAAAGGAATCAATCGGCTTGAAAGTGAAGTTCTTGCCATTGTTCAAGAGCGCGAGCTCAGCGAGCTCAGAATTGGAACCCTTGAAGGGCTTTCTAATATCGCAATTCAATTTGCAAAAAGCTGTTTTGAAGAATTGCATATGAAATCAGTGCACCTTGATATTCTTGATTTTAAGGATCTTGATTCTCAATTTTTGACAGGCGGATTGGATCTTATTTTTACAGTCAAGGCTCCAAGCAAGCAGAAGTTTGGCCACCAGTTAGACGTTGGCACTCAGCAGATGGAAAAGGTAGCGACAGACCCTAATTTTTATATTTGCTCTCCCTTTGAACTCATAGGCGACAAAAAAATAGAACAAGAGCACAAGCATCTATTTGTTTCGAACTCACTTTCATTGCGCCAACGCTGGCTCGCGGAGTTTGGTGGAACCGGAGTTTTGCCAACTGAAACAAAAAAAGGTAGAGGCAAGGGCTATTATTCGGTCTACTTATTTGGTTCGGACCTCATAAGCCCAAAACTATGGAATCAAATTAGCGAAATCATTGAAAAGTAAAAGAGCTCCTAGTGGAGCTCTTTTTGAAACGTAGATTTTTTGTTCCATCTTACTTTAGTTTGCACTTGTCATGATCGCGATTATTATTTTCGCCACTTGTGTGATCACGGTTGTCGTGTTTTGCACAGTCGCCGTCCTCAAGGCTGCCTTTGAAGTCTTTCATTTCTCGGATGTTTCCTTCAGAAATTTCTACGTCGCCCTTTTTACCCTCGATTTTATCGATCTTAACTTGGCAGATCACAAATTTACCCTCAGAAGAGCCTGTATTTAACCCCTTAAGACTTCCCTTGCCTGACGCCGAGTAGACCAATGTCGAACCTTTGCACTCATGCTTTAGCTCAACTTCACCTGGATGAAATTGGTCCACATCGATCGCATTTTCAAATTCATGTTTTTCGTGGCCGCAAAAATCATGTCTTTCTTCGCAAGTTTTAGGATTGCTTGTTTCTGCCACTGGAGCTGGATTTTTAACTACAGGCGAAGGCGAAGGTATCGGCGTTGGATTGCTTACAACCGAAGGCGGATTTTTTTGCGGAGTTGGTGATGGTGTCGGATCAGCGCTGACAGAGGGATGTTCCACAACAACTGGCACTACATTGTCATGTTGATCGGTAGCAACAACGACATCATTACTGTTTCCAGCTGAAAGGGCCGCAGACGAAACGACATTGTCGGCCACTTTAATTTTACTGCAGTTCTGATAGCCGGCCAAAACCAATGCACTGGCTGCAATGACCAATACTTTGTTAGAAATTTGTTTAGCTTTTTGCGCCGTCATATCCCCTGCCTTTTCTTTATCTTTCAAATCTCAGTTGCTTGATACCAACTACAAAAGCAAAAGCTGTGCGAGCCATTGCCTGTTAATTTGGATCTAATGACGGATCGGCGTTGATCTTTCAAAACTTGACTAATCTTTCTGCGTCTCAAAAAAACTATGTCTCACTCTGAGATTGATCAAAACTACGTCACAAAAAAAGGCGGTCTAGGGTGAAGCCCCAGACCGCCACTGCTTTGAAAACTGTAGACTCAATTATTGCAGAAGCTTTAAGGCCATCTGCTGAGTATTGTTCGCTTGAGCTAACACTGAAATTCCGGCTTGCATTAAAATATTGTTGCGAGTGAACTCTGAGCTTTCAGCCGCGATATCTGTATCTCTGATTCGCGAGTTAGCAGCTGAGAAATTCTCTTCCGCAACTAGCAAGTTTTGAGACGTCGACACCAAGCGATTTTGCAAGGCTCCGAAGTTGGCTCTGATAGCGTTCACACTTGTTAGTGCGTTGTCTACCACATCCAAACTCATCTGCGCGCCCTCTTTGGTTGCAATGGACTCAGCGACGAGACCCAAAGCTTCTAAAGTGGAATTTGCTGCCGATGAGTTGAAAGAGATTCGATCTTGAAATGGGTTGTTTTTTACACCCACTTGAATATCGATCACTCCCCCAGATCCGTTCAAAAGATCATAACCATTAAAGTTCGTCGAATCGGTCACCCTTTGAACCTCAGATTTCAGCTGCTGATATTCGACATCCAGAAATTTTCTTTCTGTGTCTCCGATCGTGTCGGAAGCGGCTTGCACGCCCAGCTCCCGCAATCGAATCATCATATTTGAAACTTCGTTCAAACTTCCCTCAGCCACTTGCACTAGCGAAATTCCATCATTCGCGTTGCGATTGGCTTGTCGTTGGCCGCGAATCAAAGCTCTCAAGCTTTCGCTGATCGCTAATCCGGCCGCATCATCTGCAGCTCTGTTGATTCGGCTTCCTGAACTCAATCTTTCCATAGATTGATCAAGTCCGCGACGGATGCCACCCATATTTTTTTGGGCGTTTAACGACGCGACGTTTGTTGATATACGTAAACCCATACTATCCTCCTTGCATGGCTCTTCCTCCTTGAATTGTGCCATCCTGTTTGGCAATCAAATGCTTCATGCATTTGCTTGATTTTAGTTACACGACTGTAGAAAAGATCGGCATAAACTAAAACTTTTTTGAGTCCAGATTTTGATTATTTTTTAATGGGCTTTCTAGATGGGATAGAGAGATAGATCTCCCGAAAAAGCAGAGACATGAGTCTCTAAAAAAACTAACAAGTCAGCGATACTTATCTCTAGAAAAGAGAGGCTCGCTATTTTCTTTAAATTCATCCCTAGAGCATATATCTCTAGTACAAATTTTTTGCGGCAAAAGCTCCGCTTTTATTTTACATACGAAAAGTCAGTCCACTTGATAGCGCTGAAACAATTCGACTTTAAAAACCAACTTCAACACTAAGGTCCTATTTCCGAAAATGGTGGGCGGTCCGTGAAGACCGCCAACCGCGCAGGAAACAGATTCACAATACTTCAGCAAATCAACAGGCTATACTACTGAACAAAATATTGGTTGGGTGTCGTTAAATGACCGTCAACCAAGGACGTTCTAAGAATTCATGACCTCAGTCATTATCCCTGGAACGTCTTGCTCAAGAGCGTAAGTGCGATATTCGCTGATTGGTTCGCTTGTGCGAGAACCGAAGATCCAGCTTCTAAAAGGATCTTATTTCTAACCATTTCTGAAGATTCTTCAGCAACGTCAACATCTCTGATTCGAGAGTTGGCTGCCGACATATTCTCAATCGTGTTCTGAATGTTGCTAACCGAAGTCTGCAAACGATTCTGAAGAGCACCAAAGTCTGCACGCATTGCCGAGACGCTCATGATCGCATTGTCGATCGAGGTCAAAGAGTTTTGCGCAGAAGCCTTATCGGCCACGCTTGAGAGATTTATTCCGAGAGCCGCTGAGTTTGCATCTGCCTTCGATGAGTCGAAAGAGATCCTATCTATCTCAGGGTTGTTTCGGATACCGATTTGGAAGTCCATGATGGATCCCACACCTGCTAGCAACTGAGTTCCATTGAACTCTGTCGAGTCAGCGATACGATCGATCTCTGATACGAGCTGATCATATTCCACATTCAGGAATTGACGCTCGACCGGTCCGATCGTGTCTGAAGCGGATTGAACTGCTAGTTCTCGGAGACGAATCAAGATGGAACTCATCTCATTCATCGATCCCTCCGCCACTTGCACTAGTGAGATACCGTCATTGGCGTTACGTGAAGCTTGTTTGAGGCCTCGCACTTGAGCTCTGAGATTTTCAGAGATTGCCAGACCAGCCGCATCGTCACCCGCACGGTTGATTCTATAACCAGACGAGAGTTTTTCCATGCTCTTGTCTAAGGCTAGTTTCGTATTCCACAGAGTTCTCTGTGAATTTAACGAAGCTGTATTGGTATTAATTCGCAAACCCATACAATCCTCCTCCTTGAAGATTCGCAGTTTCAATCCCTGAAACTGGGTGAACCCTAAGTTCACCGGGTTACACTTTTATTCTTAAGATACTGATCGGCGCATTTTGAGAATCCTAAAGTGAGACTTTCTCATTTTTAGATAATCTAGACTGAGGTCCTAAGCACAGCCGTGCTTGTCTATATATTAGGAAGTGAGTTTCTATCATTAATTGCTGTGATGTTATTTAAAACCAGGTCCAAAGCCTCGACATATTCAAAACCAGCTTCCTGCCAGGCAGCTACGAACCATTTTGTGTCTCGTCAATACCTTGTAAAATCGTCTAACCTTTTGACATTTTTTGATTTTTTTCTCTCCGCCGTGTTTGATTTGTGTCTGACTGGATTTACATCCCGATCTCATAGTACATTCCTAGCCTGAGTTTAATAATAGACGTATTGCTCACAACAATATGCTCAACCTAAATTGGCAGTGCTCATGAAAAGTATCGCGATAACAACCTATGCTCTGTCACTTGCTACGTTTCTTTCTGCTTGCCAGCCTCAGCAAGGATTTCAGCAGGTACGGTCATTAACGGCAAAAGAACAAAACGCCATCACTCAAGTCGTTACACCAGCCATAGATCGAATTTCTAACTTGAGCGAAATGGGTGCAATTGCTGGCGACCCGACCACTGTTGTTGAAGCTACTAAATACTCAACGACCACGTCTAAGGTTTTAACTTCATCCGATTCAGAAGAAAGCGCGCTTGTTTGTGAGCAACAAGTTTGTGCGAGTACGAAAACGATGAAAGAGGTTTTGGATGCCGACAATGCAAACGCAGAAAATGTTGATCTTACGCGAAGTTTAATCGCACTCATAAATTCTGAGTACAAAAATGAATCACAAATGTTTGTAGCTTCAACACAGCCGTTATTTAAAACAGAGTTTAAAACAAAACCAAAAGTAAGTACCGAAGCACAAGATTTAATCTATCTTAATTACCTGATGGCATTATTTAAAAAAGCATCGGTATATGCCAAGTATGATGCTTTCGCGGGGGCTGCTGTTTTTGACTACGATCGCTATCGTGCTGATACAAATGCCGACGACTTACAAATTGGCAAAATTGATGCAGAAGGAATTAATCTTATTCTTCGTACACGCGCCGTAAGCGATATTCTTGCTGGTATTTCATTCAACGATCTTTTGAAAGAAACGGCTATAGTCCACCCGGAAATTGGCTCAATTAAAAAAGCTGCATTTTCCAAAGCAACTGATTTTGAAAAAATCTTCAATAAGATGTATGCCATTTTAAAAGTAAAGCCTGCTATTTCTGGAGCGATCAAAAAATCGCTTCAAATGCAGGAGCTAAATGAATCCGATATGAAAACTCTGATGCAAGACTATTTAAACTCTGAATTGGCGGAACTAGCGTTAAATGGTGAGTTAAAAGGAGCTGCAAATCGCAGTCTATTTTTTAGTGGCCCTGCTTTCAAAAAACTCACAACGATCACAGCTGAACAAGCATCAAAGTCATTCGTGGAACGACTTGATCAACGTCAAAAATACTGCACTCTAAACATCGCTAAAAGTTTAGTTTTAGCTCCTACAAATGATCAGCTTTCTGTTTTAAAGAAGAACGCCCTGCTCGCACAAGGGCTTGCCGAATCGGAGCTATCAGCTACACTTAAAGATCAAAAAGCGAAAGCATCCGTTGTAGAAAAGGTGCGACAAACAACGTTTAGCTTTCCAGAAACAAAAAAATCGATTTCGAATGCCCTCTCTGTTTTTTTAAACGAGAAAATTCAGTCACAAAGTGCAGACGTATCAATCGAATCACAATGGATTAAGTTTATTCAGATTTCAACTGACCTGGCATTTCATCCGAAGTCTGAATCAGCTCCATTCGAAGCCACGGCCGAGTGCGGACTTTTTGTTCAAAACTCTGTGTCTGACTCAACCAGGACAAGCATTGGCAGCATAGCTCTTTCACCGACAACCGCCCAAGATGCGAAAATCGGCCTAGGCATAATTTCTCATGAGCTAGGTCACGTTGTGTCTGCAGCCCTGCGTGAGCGCAATGGGTTTGCAATAAAAGCGGACCTGCCATTTCTCGACAAAAAGTCCGAGCAAGACTTCACGTGTGTTCTAAATCGTCTAAACAATAATGAAAATTTATTAGAAGAAAGCTTTGCAGACAATTTTTCTGCCCGTTTAATTAAAAGACTGCATCAGTCTGATTACGCAAAAAACTTTGGCTGCTTTATTGAGCAGCTTGGCACCACAAGCGCGCCATCGGTCGTTAACTCAGACCCAACAGATCCCCATCCCGCTAGCTTCTTTCGAGCACTCACATTACAACAGGATTTATTTGGGACTCTACCCGCAGTATGCTTTCGCTATTTGGAGAGCCAGGGCTTTAAGCAGTTTGCCATGTGCCCTGCTCCCTAAAAAAACGTTTATAGAACTATTTTTTTAAATCACCGTTTTTGAGCAACACAGAAAGCTCGGCGCAGCCACCAATTAGTTTTCCATCAACAAAAACTTGTGGAAATGTCGGCCAGCCGCTCCATAATTTGATAGCCAGACGCGGCTTCCACTGCGAAGTGTAGCTACCGTACTCTAGGTATTTGAAATCAAATCCGTCTGTCTTAAGAAGTTTGCGCGCCTTAGTGACCACTGGATTTTGTGACATACCTACAACGACAATTTTATTTTTACCGACAGCCTCTTTAACTTCAGCCACAATCTGAGAGTGAAAACCTTCAATAGCTTTTAGTGCTGCTGTGTCCACTTTGGAATCTTGCAAAATATCTCGCATATTAAACCTGCCTTTCAATGAGTTTACGATAAACACTTTCTTTTTTGTCTAAGAGCTCTTGATGTCGTCCCATTTCGACGATCTCTCCTTGATTCATCACCAAAATTAAATCTGCATCTTTGATCGTAGCCAGGCGATGCGCAATGACCAAAGTTGTACGCCCCTTCATAAGACGGTGAAGAGCATCTTGCACAAGCGCCTCACTTTCAGTGTCGAGAGCACTTGTGGCTTCGTCCAAAATCAGGATTTTGGGATCTTTCAAAATAGCTCGAGCAATTGCCACTCTCTGTTTTTGGCCACCAGAAAGCTGAATGCCTCTTTCTCCGACCAAGGTTTTGTAACCATCCGGAAAGGCCTTAATAAAAATTTCGGCATTAGCCTCCTGAGCGGCCTTAACGACTTGCTCATGAGTGGCGTTTTGATTTCCGTACAAAATATTTTCTTCAATCGAGGCCGAAATCAAGACCGGCTCTTGAGCCACTTGTCCTATTTGTCTGCGCAGCCAGTTGGGCTCTAGATCTTTAATATCCACCGAATCCAGTGAAATGGTCCCAGATTGTGGGTCATACATGCGAGATAGAAGATTTGCGATCGAACTCTTTCCACTGCCCGACTGTCCAACAAGAGCCATCGTCATTCCGGGCTTGAGCTTAAAATTAACACCCTTCAAAACTTCTACATCGGTCCGTGTAGGATAACTAAAGTGAACATCGCGAAACTCCACATCGCCGCGAACATCATCCAGCCGGCGACCAGTTGCTAAATTAACGGCGGGCTGCTTATCTAAAATATCAAACACTCGATTGCCCGCGCCTACCGCGGCCATCAAGTCGCCCCAAAGTCCACCAAGAGAACCCACCGAAAATGCCACCAGCAAAAGATATATCAAAAATTGCGTCAGCTCTCCAATTGTAAGCTCACCAAGAACAACTTGCCGCCCACCAAACCAAATCACTCCCGACACCGCAGAAAAACCCACCAAAAAAGCGAGGTTCATAAAGTTCGCAATCTCTTTAATGCGCCCTTTAGCGGTCTCAAGGCTTCGATCCAACGAAAAATTATAACGATTTTTTTCGTAGTCTTCTTGGGCAAAACTTCGAACCGTTCGTAGCCCACTGATTGTTTCTTCAGACACATTAGAGGCTTCACCAAGAGCTTCTTGCGTCTTTTTTGAGTAGGCCCGAATTTTGCGTCCAAAGAATGCGATCCCGACACCAATCGGTGGAACAACAATTAGCATCGCAAGAGCCAATCGAGGCGATGTGTAAACCATCATCGCAAGTCCGCCAAGAGATCCAACCAGATTGCGCAAACCCATAGAAATATTCACACTCACTGCATTTTGCAAAACAGTCGCATCCGAAGATAAGCGGCTCATCAGATCGCCCGTTCGGTGCAAATCAAAAAAGGCAACTTCTTGATTTAAAATATGACTATAGAGTTGCGCCCTTAAGCGAAGAACAATGCGCTCACCTGCCAAGGTAAAAAGATAATAACGAATCGAAGATGCAAATCCTTGAATGATAAAAGCCACCCAAATCATCAGGGCCGCTTTATTAACGCTAGACAAACTCTTCGTTGATAAAGCCTCGTCTAAAATTCCTCGGACCATTTGAGGGTACGCTAAACTTGCTCCGCTAGAAATCGCCAAGAAAAAGCTGCCCCAGAGCAGAGTTTTTGTTTCTGGCTGAGCAAGCCGTATCACCCGGAGCCAAATTTTATCAGATTTACTATTAATTTTTTGCAAGATGCGACCTTTCAGGTTGCGCGCTCATAAGTACGAAATGAAAAAGCCAAGGGCTCGGTGCGTTTTTGCTCATCCACTAAGGAAAATTCTTTTTCATCAAACATTGGAAAAGTGGCATCACCCTCAAAATCCTGATCAATCACAGTCAGATACATTTTTTGAACGACATCGAGTGATTGCTTATAGATCTCAGCTCCGCCAATCACAAAAACTTCATCACCAAATTTTTTTTGAAACTTCGTGGTCAACATGTGAGCGAGTTCAATGGCGTGAGACAAAGACGAGACAACCTCAACCATTTTGCCCTCTTCGGCCTCATGGAAGTCATAAGAAGGATTTCGCGTGATCACAATATGAAAACGCCCCGGTAAAGGTTTTCCTGTTATTGCGATTATCGAATCAAAGGTTTTACGCCCCATGATCATGACTCGGCCCTTGGTTTTTTCTCGAAAAAACTTCATGTCTTCAGGAAGATTCCAAGGGAGTTTATTATCTTTACCAATCACGCGGTTACGAGCCATCGCCGCGATCGAAGACAAAATCACACTGCCACCTCGGCCTTGATCGCAGGATGAGATTCGTAGCCAACGATTTCGATGTCTTCGAACTTAAAATCAAAAAGACTTTTTACATTGGGATTTAACTTCAAGCGCGGCAAAGGCAAGTGCTCTCGCGAAAGCTGCAGCTTTGTTTGATCGATGTGGTTCGAGTACAAATGAGCATCACCCAAAGTATGAATAAAATCACCGACCTCAAGACCACATACTTGAGCCACCATGTGAGTGAGCAGAGCATAACTTGCAATATTAAACGGAACGCCTAAAAACACGTCGGCACTGCGCTGATAAAGCTGACAAGATAGCTTTTTGTTGGCCACATAAAATTGAAAAAATGCATGGCAAGGAGGGAGCGCCATTTTGTCGACGTCACCAGGATTAAATGCCACTACCATCAACCGCCGAGAGTCAGGATTATTTTTGATTTGGTTCACAACGTTTGTGATTTGATCAATAGTGCGACCATCAGAAGTCTGCCATGAGCGCCACTGTTTGCCATAGACCGGGCCAAGGTCTCCGTGCTCATCTGCCCATTCATCCCAAATCGTCACCTTGTTGTCGCGCAGGTATTGAACGTTGGTATCGCCTCTTAAGAACCACAAAAGCTCATGGATGATAGACCGTAAATGAAGCTTTTTTGTAGTCACTAGTGGAAAGCCAAGTGCTAGATCAAAGCGCATCTGGTATCCAAAAACACTCAGCGTGCCCGTGCCAGTGCGGTCTTCTTTGGACGCCCCATGCTCTAAAATATGCTTCATTAATTGATGGTATTGGGTCATTGAGTTTTGCATGCGAATACCTCCGCAAAACACTATATCTCGCCCTACCTGGGAGCGGACAAGCACAACATATAGTGGGTCCTGTATTTTTAGGGGTCTTTGACTGGCAATTAAGCACTTAACTTTTTGCGTTATTGCTGAGTTTTGATTTCATTGCCAAGACTTTGGTCTTACATAGTGTCCCATATGGAAATACGAGATCCCGTCCACGGAAACATAGTCCTTTCTGATGCCGAAACCGAAGTCATCGATTCGCCCGAGTTCCAACGACTTCGCGCGATAAAACAACTTGGCTTTGCCGAAGTGAGCTTCCCAGGAGCCACTCACAATCGCTACATTCACTCGATAGGCGTCAGTCATTTAGCGGGCGTGGTTTTTGATCAAATTTTTAAGAACTTTCCATTTTCTTCCAGCGGAGTTCGCAATCGCTACCGACAGGTGTTTAAGCTCGGCGCTTTACTTCATGATGTGGGCCACGGACCGCTCAGCCACACGATCGAAGAGGTTATGCCGCCGTTGAGTGAGCTTCATGTGGACGCTTACCAGCACCGTGCTCGAAGCAGTAGCCAAGGGAGCTTTATGGCTCCAAAAGAGCAACGAGCCACCCACGAAGACTACACAATCAAATATTTGACCGATTCACCACTGACGGATGTTCTGAAAAGAAATTTTCCAGATATTTTACCGATCCATATTGCTTGCTTGATTGATAAATCACTCATCGTGCCAGATTCATTTTTCATTGAGCAAGGAATCGACTTCAGGCCGATCCTATCTCAACTCGTGAGCAGTGAGCTCGATGTTGATCGCATGGATTATCTCGAGCGCGACTCTTATTTTTGTGGAACAAATTACGGAAAAGTCGATCTGCACTGGTTGATCAATAATTTGGCGGCCTATCTTCATGATGGAAAATTATTTTTGGCGTTAAACCGCCGAGCACTTTATACTTTTGATGATTTTTTGATCTCGCGCCATCACATGCATTTGATGGTCTATTTCCATCACAAAAGCGTGGTCTATGAAGAAATGCTCAATCGCTATTTGAGCTCTGCCGATTGCACATTCAATATTCCAAGTCAGATCAATGAGTACACTAAGTACAACGACTACAAACTTTACGAGCATTTGGCCGCCTCAAAAAATGTTTGGGCACAAAGAGTAGCTATGCGCAGACCTTACAGAATGCTCGCTGAGCTTCATAATACCGAAGAAAGCCCTCGCACCGAAAATATCCGCCGAGCCCTAGAGGAACAGGACATTGATGTTATTTCAGCGAGCTCGAAAACTCGACTCTCAAAATATCACACAGCTTCGCCAGAAGACCGCGCCGTTCAGATCTATGTTGTCGATCAGTACGATCGCTGGGACAAACCGATGCCGATCGATCAATCGACAGAAATCTTTGAAAAATACGAAGACACTCGGATAATAGACCGCGTCTACGTGGCTCCAGAGGATTTTATTCGTGCTGAAAAAGTTTTGATTGAAAAACGCCTCTGAATCCTCAAGCATAAAGCCAAGCCTTAATATTAGGCATTTTTGACTGGAACGGACGCTGAAAAAATCAGCTCCAACAAAGGAGAATCTGATGAACAAATTCATCTTGGCACTTTCAATCCTAACGACAATCACAGGCTTTGCGGCTGAAAATACCGCAAACACCAGACAAGAAGTACAAACAGCTCTTCAAGCTCTTCGCCCTCAGAATCCAAGCCAAGTTCAAATTGGCGAGTATGCCGGTGTTGAAACCACCGAAACTCTTCAAGGCACATCGCCCGTTGTTCGTCTGCAAGAAGCAACAACGGTTCTGCAAAAATCTGAAAACTCAAATTCATTTCAATTTAACATTGTCTACGACAGAGCCGAATACCGAAACGGCCGAGTGTTTTATCGTTCCGAACGAGGTCAGGTTGCTTTTCAAAAAGGTGAACCCACTATTTTTGAAAACATCGCGTTCGGCGAATACTCAAATTTAAAATCAGAAGCCGCGGTGATCAATGTGCCAGAAAAAGTTTTGAAACGAAAAAACTGTGGTGGTATTGAAGGTTGCCCCGCTCAAGTTTCTGGAAACAAAGTAAGTTTTGATTTTGCAGAAAGAAATGGACGCAATTCGCACTACGAAATCTGGGGAAGCCCAGCCGTTCCGTTCTTGGCAACACCGATGAAAATTTGCAAAACAACATTGGCACCTTATGGTGATCACGAGCTCAGTGTGACAACTTGCAAAGAGATGGTTGATTTTACTGTGGGTAGATAGCGACCCCAAAGCCGCAGCTTCAGCCTTGAAGAACTCGCGGTTAAATAACCAAATCCACAGACTGGATCAAAACTTTAGCCCAGGATCGAATAGATCAATAGCAAGTAGTAGAGGATCTTAAGTCCCAGCACACAAAGCCGGAAATAAAACTCAAGGTCCTCTCGTTTTTTCCGATAAATACCACGGGTGTTATCCATGATAATCTCCTCTCGTTAGTGCGAGAGGAATCCGTTCCAAACGGCGGCTTTAGGGTCGCCGTTTCTATTTTCAAGGCTTGGGCCCGTACGATTCTCGAGCGAAATTGATTTAAAATCCGTGGTACGGATTTTAACTAGGGATATAATTTAAAAATTAAAGCTGAGGCCAACATCAGGTCTTAGCCGTATATGCTCGCTGGCTTCTGTTTACTGAACACAAATTGTAGGAATTACCTGTGTTCAGAGATATTAATATGTCTCAAGTTAAATATAAAAAAATGATTAAAATCATATACTTGAAATATAAATTCGAGTTCATGCTTGATAATCTATGTTGCAATGCGTTGCAAATTCGGATATAAATGCACCACCTATGAAACAAGATCTGAACACAGCATCAACATCAATCCCGCTCTGGACCTACACAGATCCAGTGCAATTTCTGAAGGCTCACTATGAACTTCAGAAAAGAAACTCACCGGGATTTTCATACGCTCAATGGGCAAACGAGATGGGCTTAAAAAGCCGATCGTTCTTGCGACTCGTATTGATCGGAAAAAGAAATCTCACCGAAGAAACAGCCGAGCTTTTTGCTAAAACCCTCAGACTCAATGCTTTAGAAAAAAACTACTTCATGAACCTCGTGAAACTTCACCGCGCAACAACGCTTGAAGAAAAAGAAGTCTCTAGCCGCGAGCTCGCAAAGCTCAGACAAAAATTTGCTTTAAAATCTCACAGCATCACCGAGATTCAACAAAAAGATCTCTACGACTTTTTGTCTTCATATAAAATTCCACGATTACAAGTCTTGCTCAATATGAAGGATCTAAAAAAGACCGAGGGCAATTTAAGCCAAATCATGAAGATCAAGGAGTCTGAGCTAACTTCTTTGCTGCAAATATTAGAGCGCCTGGAACTTGCTTACAAAGACGAAAGTCAGCAATGGCAAGCCAACGAATCTAAATTAATGACTCCTGATCTTTTGGGTAACGTGGCTCTACAGAGCTTTCATAAAAAAAGCCTTACTGAAGCCATCGATAGCATCACTCTTCCGAAAGAGACTCGTCGCTTTCAAAGCCTTGTGCTAGCAATGACTCAAGAGCAATTCGTAGAATTGCACCAAGATATTCGCCAGCACCTCGAACTTCTATTAAAGAAATTCGAAAATCAGCAAAGCGGAGAACAAAAAGTTTATCAAATAAATTTTAATATTATACCCGTGACAGAATCTATCTTCCGTGAAGAACAAACTCACGCGCCAATAGAGAGTCCGGAAACCGAGGTAGAAAATGAAAACAAATAACACAATCAACAACGCAATGCTTTTGCTTTTGGGCATATCCTTGCTTACAGGACATACGTCTTATGCACAACAACTTGCAGATCAGGCTGCAGCACAGTCTCGCTTAACGCAGATCTTGGGAGGAGCACACAAAAACGAAAATGGCATGCAGCTGAAATACGTGGACAAGAGTACTGTCGATCAAGTGATAAGAAATGTTGGCGGCAAAGCCACAGTAGATTTTGGCTTTGAAAAAATCCAAATCGATAACGGTGCCA
>CANCBY010000036.1 GCA_947374445.1 Pseudobdellovibrionaceae bacterium | reverse complement strand
GCTAGAAAAATGCACAAAAATTGCTGAAGACGCCTCTAAAATTGTTCGCAAGGGCACACTTTCTGAAAAAGCTGTGACCGCTAGTTTTGACGGAAAAGATCTTGGAAAGCCCTTCACCGCCAATTCTACTTGTAAATAAAAAAAGATTTTGGTGTTTAAAAAAACACCCAAATCTTTATCTAAAACCATATTTTTTATTTTTGCACTTTATCTAAAAAAAACTTTTGTCAGATCAAATCCGTTCTTGTCTACTGAGTCGTCCGATTCAAAAACAATTTTTACATAAGACCCAGAAATTGCTGGCGAATAAGAGTCGTCGTTGGTGCCACTCATTTCTCCAATTTTATTTCCAGCTTTATCAAACATAGAAACTTTGTCATAAGATTTCTCCGTATCAAATTTAGAAAAGTAAAGCGCCATTTCATTTGCGCCAGCGACTTCAACCACATACTCTTCTTTTGTTTTTGACTTGTATGGATGAGCGGAAGAAATCGCCAGCGTTTGAGAGGCCCATCGAGCTGGATCATTCGGATCCGGTGGCGCCTGAACATTTGTAAGCGCATTGTAGGCATTAGCAAGACCACCAGAGATTACTTTTCCGCGCAGACTTGCTAACGGCTGAACAGTTGCAACCAATCGCTCTTTGATCTGAACATTTGTCAAATTCGGTTCATGTGACAAAAGAAGGCCCGCCATTCCTGACACATGCGGAGTCGCCATCGAAGTCCCAGACCAAGATTCATATTTGCCACCGGGTAGTGATGAGTAAATATTAACTCCGGGCGCTGCTAAGTGAACGCGTTTTTTTCCATAGTTTGAAAACGATGCAAGCTCGCCCTTGTTATCAATCGCTGCGACAGACAACACGTTAGGCACATTATAGTTCGCTGGATAGTGTTCCCCTTGATCATTATTGTCAGCTTCGTTGCCGGCTGCCGCTATAAAGATCGCTCCTGCTGCATGAGCACGCTCAATCGCTTGCTTCAGTGTTTCTGAGTAGCTTCCGCCACCCCAAGAGTTACTTAAGACTTTTGCTCCCATTTTAGTTGCGTAATCAATTGCCTTTATCGCACCCTCTAGAGTTCCGCCACCGTCTGCACCTAAAAATTTAACCCCCATAATTCTGGTGTTCCAATTGACGCCGACAATTCCTGCGCCATCGTTCCCGCGGGCGCCGATCGTTCCTGAGCAATGAGATCCATGCCCATGGTCATCCATGTTGTCAGTTACTTTTCCTGTAGCATCGGCAAAGCTAAATCCGTGAATATCATCTACGTATCCATTGGCATCATCATCAACCCCTGGCTTTCCGTTAAGCTCTGCTTGGTTGGTCCAAATATTATCTTTTAGGTCTGGATGATTGTAGTCAACACCGGTATCAATAACTGCGATAATAACATCCTTAGAACCCGTCTCGATATCCCAAGCTTTTTCAACACCAATATCGACACCTGCAACACCTGCGGAATTTGATGAATCCATTTGCCCGGTGTTTTTCATGCCCCAAAGATTGCCCAACAGCGGGTCGTTCGGAGTTCGTTCGGCGTGATAAATATAATTTGGTTCAGCAACTTCAACCATTGGGTTTTGCATCAAGATTTTTATCGCGGAACTTTCTGTTTCAATCATTGGTCTACGAACTACGACGATGTTGTCCTCTGGAATTGAGCTCTTTACCTGCGCACCTAGTTTGTTGCCAAGGGTGGTGAAGGCTTTCTTGTCTATCAAGTCATAAGCAAAACTAGTGGCACTCACTTGATCTTTAAGCTTAACAACATATTCTCCTGGAACTGACTCAGCTGGCTTGGCCTGAACTCCAATCGCCGTCATCGCTGTGGCAAAAAATATCAGGTTTGTAAAATGGTTGCGGGCTTTGATTCTTCCATGAATCATGGGGGCTCCTTATTTTTCTCAATTGCCATCGTTAGCTCTTGAGTTTCAAGGAGTTCATAATATCAAGCACAGGCACTCGTTGTTAAAACGTAAAAGGCCGAGTCGAGTGCAGATTGGACTCGACTGAGCTCTGGTTTATTGCGCGGTTTTTTGTTTTTTTACACGACCAAGGTGTCGGTTTCTATTGTTGTAAAATAAAGTCTTATACTTACTATGACGATTTCTTTGCGGGTTTGTTTTTTTCAGAATCAAATATTTCAATTTTTTCCGCGAGCGATTCTGTAAAATTAAACTCAAGTTGAACAGGCATTCCCTTAACAGCGCGTTCAATTTTTATAGCTTTCGCCTCATTGGGGCCGGGAGCAACATCAACGCCTGTAGCTGATTTTATTAGATGACGAACAAATGCTTCTTTAAGGCTTTCGGGAGCGTCTTTTCGAAACCCCATTTGTTTTAAAACTTGTCCGGCGCGTTTCATAAGCCCTCCACTCTGTGGACTGCTGGATCTTTAATATATCGGACATCTTTTGGTTTTTCGTGAGCTCTTCGTAAATTGTCTCAAGATGATATATTTAAAACCGCAACCACATGGCATAGAGTGGGCCGCAAAGATTAATGGCTAATTTTATTTTATTAATTATTTTTCAGACGCGCGATTTCCTCTGAGCGCGCAGCTAGCGCGGCGCTCAGGGTTTCTTAATTTTCTGACAGCGCTTCTGTGGAGCGGATTTTTTTATTAAATTCCGTCTCCGGCAGCTGCTTCTCTTTTCATGACAGCAGAGGCCAAAAGCTCTCGGTTCATCATCGCGATATTCGCCAACGAAATCCCTTTGGGACAGCTTGCAGAGCATGTTCCAGTTGATGTGCAGGCGCCAAAGCCCTCTGCATCCATTTGTGCCACCATGTGGTCCACGCGCTCGTGGCGCTCAACTTTACCTTGCGGCAAAAGAGCAAGATGCGAAACCTTTGCTGACGTGAAAAGCATTGCAGAAGCATTTTTGCAAGAAGCCACGCAGGCTCCGCAGCCAATGCAAGTCGCTGCAGAAAAAGCAGCGTCCGCATCTGGTTTTGGAATTGGTGTTGCATTAGCATCTGCTGCGTTGCCTGTATCAACAGAGATATAACCACCCGCTGAAATGATGCGATCAAACGCTGAGCGATCCACCATAAGATCTTTTATCACCGGAAACGCCGTTGCTCTCCAAGGCTCCATCAAGATGGTTTCGCCGTCTTTGAAGTTACGCATATGAAGCTGACACACGGTTGTGTTTTTCATTGGACCGTGAGCATTGCCGTTGATCATAAAACCACAAGAGCCACAAATTCCTTCGCGGCAGTCATGATCAAACGAGATAGGCTCTTCGTTTTTTAGAACAAGCCGATCGTTGATCTGATCGAGCATTTCTAAAAACGAAGAGTCTTCAGAAACTTTTGGAGCGTCATACTCAACGAAAGCACCACTGTCTTTGGGGCCTTTTTGGCGCCAAACTTTTAGTTTCAAATTTAAATTTTTACCTGATCCACCAGACATATTCTTGATCCTTTATTTATACGATCGAGTTGCTAAATGAACATTCTCAAACGTGAGTTCTTCTTTGTGTCGCGTTTGAGGCTTCTTGTCGCCGTTGTATTCCCAAGCAGCCACATGACAAAAATTTTCATCGTCACGTTTTGCTTCGCCGTCGTTTTGATACTCTTCACGAAAGTGCCCGCCGCAAGACTCTTTTCTTTCAAGAGCATCTCGGCACATCAATTCACCCAGCTCGATAAAGTCAGCCACGCGACCTGCTTTTTCAAGCTCAGGGTTCACGTAGTTGGCTTCGCCAGTGATTTTAACATTATTCCAAAATTCATCTTTAAGTTTTGGAATAAGCTCGAGCGCTTTTTTAAGACCTGCATCGCTACGACCCATTCCACACTCATCCCACATGATTCGGCCCAGCTCTTTGTGAAAACTATCAACCGTACGATTGCCTTTGATCATCATCATGCGAACAATTTGTGTTTTAACTGCATCTTCAGCTGCTTTAAACGCGTCGTTGGTAGTAGCTACAGGTTCAATTTTAGTTGAAGCAATGTAGTTGCTGATTGTATTGGGAATAACAAAATATCCATCCGCCAAACCTTGCATCAGTGCCGAGGCACCAAGACGATTTGCTCCATGATCAGAGAAATTAGCTTCGCCCGCAACAAAAAGACCGGGGATTGTGCTTTGTAAATCATAATCCACCCATAGTCCGCCCATTGTATAGTGCGGAGCTGGGTACATTCTCATCGGAATCTCATATGGATTTTCGCCCGTGATTTTTTCGTACATTTCAAAAAGATTTCCGTACTTTTCAGCGATTGCCGGTTTGCCTAAACGAGCAATCGCATCTCTGAAGTCCAAGTACACGGCAACACCCGTAGGACCAACACCACGACCACTATCAACAGCGTATTTTGCTTGTCGTGAAGCCACGTCCCGAGGAGCTAAGTTTCCGAAGCTTGGATAAACGCGCTCAAGATAATAATCTCTCTCGTCATCTGGAATTTGAGATGGGTGACGTTTGTCGCCTTTTTCTTTCGGAACCCAAACGCGGCCATCATTTCGCAAAGACTCTGACATCAAAGTGAGTTTTGATTGCAGCTCTCCTGAAACCGGAATGCAGGTCGGATGAATTTGTGTAAAGCATGGATTCGCAAAAAAGGCTCCGCGTTTATGAGCTTTCCAACCAGCAGTAACCGCGCACGCCATTGCGTTGGTTGAAAGAAAAAACACATTTGAATAACCGCCGGTTGCCAAGACTACGGCATCAGCCTCATGCGACTCAATCGCACCGGTTAAAAGATTACGCACAATAATTCCGCGCGCTTTTCCGTTAACAACAACCAGATCTAGCATTTCACGACGAGCATAAAGATCGACTTGTTTTTTATCAACCTGTCTCATCATCGCTGAATACGCGCCCAACAAAAGCTGCTGGCCAGTTTGTCCACGAGCATAAAATGTTCTCGAAACTTGAGCACCGCCAAAAGAACGATTTGACAACAAGCCGCCGTACTCACGAGCTAGCGGCACACCTTGAGCCACACAGTGATCGATAATCTGAGTAGAGACTTGAGCTAAACGAAAAACGTTGGCTTCACGAGCGCGAAAGTCGCCACCCTTAACCGTGTCATAAAAAAGCCTGTAAACACTGTCGCCGTCGTTTTTGTAATTCTTGGCAGCGTTGATTCCGCCCTGAGCTGCCACAGAGTGGGCGCGGCGCGGAGACTCATGCACGCAAAAAGATTTTACTTTGTATCCGAGCTCACCCAGTGAGGCCGCAGCAGATGCTCCGGCAAGGCCCGTTCCAACAACAATCACAGTGTGCTTTCGTTTATTGGCCGGATTTACAAGCTTCATGTCGAACTTATGATTTTGCCATTTCGACTCAATCGGTCCGCCTGGAATTTTACTATCAAGTATAGATGCCATATCTATTTCCTTATCGAAAATTATCGAAAAAATTACGAGTTAAAGAAAAACACATAAATTGGCTGAGACAAAAAGCCCGCCGCAACAATAAAGCCATATGCTAGGCTTACTTTTTTAATTTTATGTGCAACGTTGTCGCCTCTTAAGCCCAGAGATTGGAAAATAGATCCCACGCCGTGGCTCAAGTGAAAACCCAAAAGCAAAAGACACAAAACATACCACGCTACATAGCCTGGCTGATGAAACACTTCGATCACCAAACGATGAAGGTCGCGCATAACAACTCCATCAACAGTCGTTTCGTAATAGGTGCCGTACTTAAATGTTGTGATATGCAAAATCACAAAAGCGAGAATCAAGCTTCCTTGAATCGCCATCGTCCTCGAAGCCAAACTAGAGCCCTTGGCTCCGTTGGGGGTCATCGCATATTTTTGTGGACGCGCCTGCCTGTTTTCGAGAGTAAGCATGATCGCCATTGTTACATGCACCACAATTGAAAGAATAAGAACTGTCTCCGCAACAAACAACAGCGGTTTATTGCTCACAATCGCATGACCATAGGCATTATACAGATTAGCACTCACCAGAATGAGCATGTTGCCTGCCATGTGACTCAACACGAATCCGGCCCAGACTAGACCAGTAAGAGCCATCAGATATTTCTTTCCGATGGTCGACAAAAAGAAAGGGCGAGCGGGTGCCGCAGCCATAGTGTTTTCTCCCATTATTCAAAGTATGAATAGATAGTGTAGATTTTAAACCTAGGGTTTGTCAGCGTCCATCGAAAGTTTTGCGCTATGTTAATTGTCTGAATTTTTACTCAGAACTCTTTGCCACTGACATTTTTTTGATCGATATTCCCCTCTGATTTGGCTCAAAACCGGAGTGAAAATGAAAATTTTTGTTTGCATTAAACAAGTCCCTGACACCGAAACCAAGATCAAGGTCGCCGCTGACGGCGCCTCTATCGACTCGACATCCGTCAAGTGGGTGATGAATCCTTATGACGAGTACGCCGTCGAAGAAGCTGTGAAGCTAAGAGAGGCCAATGCTGGCGCTCAAGTTTTTGTGATGACTGTTGGTCCTAAAAAACGGGCAGGCGAAGTTTTAAGAACCGCCATCGCGATGGGCGCGGACGAAGGAGTTTTGATTGATTCCCCTGAAAATATCGAGCCCTTTGTCACAGCTCAAGCCCTGGCTGCTGCCATAAAAACTGAGGGCGGAGCTAGTCTTATTTTGACCGGCAAGCTCGCCATCGATGACAACGCGTCTTCTGTTGGACAAATGGTTGCCGAGTTGCTGGGCATTCCTCACTCGACTGTTGTTTCAAAAATTCAATACACAGCCGAGCATATCACCGCAGAAAGAGACATTGAGGGTGGGGCTAAAGAAATTTCTCAAATGACAAATCCAGCCCTGATTGGTGCCAATAAAGGATTAAACATGCCTCGCTATGCAAGCCTTCCGGGAATCATGAAAGCAAAAAAGAAGGTCTTAAAAGAGCTTGATCTGGCGGGGTTGGGCGTCGCTGCGGCCGGAAAAACAAAGGTATTAAGTCTTGAGCTCCCGGCCGACAAGCCGCCCGCAAAACTACTACAGGGCGACTCTTCAGCACAATCAGCAGAGCTTGTTAAACTACTCAGAGATGAAGCAAAGGTTCTTTAATTTATGGCAAAAATTCTTGTTTTCGTTGAACACTCAAATGGTAAAATCAAACGCAGCGCTTTTGAGCTATTAACTGCGGCTAAAAAGTCGGGCGCAACTGTCACATCAGTTGCTGTTGGTGCGGGCTCAGACACTCTGTCGGCAGAGCTTAGCAAGTACGGTTCTTCTGAGTGTCTATTTGTTAAATCTGCAGATTTTAATCTCTATAATCCAGAGCTTTTTACTGGTGCCCTCGCTGATGTTATCAAAAAAACTGGCGCAAATATCGTGTTGGCCTCTGCATCGGGTCTTGGTAAAGATCTTTTTCCGCGAGTAGCTGCTCGCCTAGGTGCAGGTATTATTTCAGACGCCACTGAGCTCTCAATCAACGGCGAAGACGTGGTTGTTAAAAAGCCTGTCTATTCAGGAAAAGCTTTCGCAAAAATGGGCTTTGAACCTTCTGCTATTAAAATTGTTTTGATGCGAGCCAACCAACTTCCAATTGCAGAAGCTGCTGGCAGCACACAATCGACTGAGTTTTCTCCTTCACAGGTGGGCCTTAAAACTCTCATCAAAGAAGTTGTTAAAGGAACCTCTGAAAAACTTGATTTGACCGAAGCCAACATCATTGTCTCTGGTGGTCGCGGGTTAAAAGATGCCGCTAATTTTAAATTGGTAACTGATCTGGCCGATGTTTTGGGGGCCACTGCTGGTGCCTCTCGAGCCATTGTTGATGCCGGATGGGTGTCTCATGGAATGCAGGTTGGACAAACGGGTAAAACAGTGGCGCCAAGTTTGTACATTGCCATTGGAATTTCGGGAGCTATTCAGCATTTGGCTGGAATGAGCGGAAGCAAGGTCATAGTTGCAATCAACAATGATCCGAATGCTCCTATTTTTCAAAAAGCAACCTACGGAATCGTTGGTGATGCTTTTGAAGTTGTGCCAAAACTGATCGAGGAATTTAAAAAGGTTCTTCATCATTAAGAATCGCTTCAATGCCCTTAGGGAGCGGCTTCGAGAAGTGACGGTAAGATTTTTATACCGCACGCTTGTTCCGTTTTTGGTTTGGCTTGTGTACCGAGCCGTTTCTTCGACTTGGTCCGTTCAGGTTCAAGAGCCAGAAGAGCTAAAAAATTTCTCTCAAAAGCGACGGGCCATTATTATGGCTCACTGGCATGGCGACGAAATTGTGCTTTTATCTCTTATAAAACGTTATCGAATAGCCACGATCTCATCAAACTCTATAGATGGAGATATGATGACTCGTATTGTTCATTTGGTTGGTGGAAAAACATCACGTGGCTCTTCAACCCGCGGTGGAGTCGGCGCCCTCAAGGGGCTTATCCGACTTGTTCGCCAGGGATACAATTGCAGCTTTGCTGTCGATGGTCCCAAAGGACCTTTGTACTCCGTCAAGCCGGGTATTTTTGAATTGAGCCGCACCCTTGACTGCCCGATTTTTGCTGCTGGAGTCACATGCGATCGGGCTTGGCACTTTCCGCGCTCTTGGAACAAGACTTACTTTCCAAAACCTTTCGCTAAAATTATTGTTCATTGGGAGGGGCCAATACCAGCTGTCGGCCGTGATGAGGATCCAAGAGCTGAACACCTTGCCGTCACACTTAAAGATGCGCTGCATTGTTCGAAGGACAAGTCTCAAAAGAAAAATTTTGCGGCATCTTCTTAAGCGGTGCTACTCTGAGGTCACATTGGTTTTCAACAAGGATGTGAATTTATGGGGATTTTACCAAAATTTGGTCGCGGGATTTTAACTTTTTCATTCGTTTTTTCGGCTGTCCTTTTTATGTCAGCTTTGGGCCTAGCTCAAGCCACAAAAAACGAAGTTGTTGCAGAGGTGGGAAGCAAAAAAATCACTCTCGAAGAGTTCAACAAAAAGTACGTTGAGGTCAAAACTCAATCCCTAAATCCTCCAACTAAGCCACAATTTCTTGAAGACCTAGTTCGATACGAAATGGGAGTCCAAGAGGCTGAAAAGCATCAACTAGAAAAAGATCCCGCTGTTAAAGAGCGCATGCGCCAAGAGCTTTACAAAGCCCTTGTTGAAAAAGAGATTGGCGATAAAGTTCAAAAGATGACTGTTTCTGATAAAGAAATGGAAGAGTACTACAAAAAAAATCCAGAAATTCGTACCAGTCATATTCTAACGGAGTTCAAGCCAGGCTCAACTGTAGAACAAAAAGCTGAAGCAAAAAAACGTGCGACCGAAAACTACGAGGAAGTAAAAAAGAGCAAGCGTCCATTCGAAGAGCTTGTGAAGCTTTACTCTGATGATCCCGTCAGTAAACAAAGTGGTGGCGATGTTGGTTGGCAGTCACGCGTGACGTTGGTTCCTGCTTATTACGACACTATTCTCAATATGAAAGTCGGAGAAGTTAAGGGCCTCATTGAAACTCAGTTTGGCTATCACATCATTAAAGTGACTGGCAGAAGATCCTTTGAAAATGCCAACAAACGACAATTGCGTGCCGCTGTTTTTGACGAAAAAAGACGTCTTGTTTTCAATGAGTATTTTGAAAAAATGAAAAAAGGCTACTCGATTAAAACCAATACCAAGCTCATTGAATAGTCTTTCGTGAAAATAACTCCGCAGGCCTTGGCACTTATTTTTGTTTTTTTGTGCACTGCCTGCACTAATTCATTCTCTCGAGTTGCCAATCAAGTCGTCATTGAGGTCAACGGCGAGACCATGACGGCCAAAGATCTTGCAGCCCAGCTCGCAAGACACCTTAAAAAATTTGATGCTTTAACAGCTAAAGATCCGGGCAATGTTCAACGTGCAAAAGAAGAAATTTTGCGCGTTTTTATTATGCACTGTCTTTCAACTTCATACGCGAAAGCTAATCAACTTTCCGTCTCAGATGAAGAGCTCGAAAAAGAGATCAATACAATTCGAGCCTCTTTTCCAGATGATCTGTCTTTTCGGCGGGTACTTGCTGATGAGGGATTATCGATGACAGATTGGAAAGAAGACCTCAGAAAAGTTCTTCTGGATAAAAAAGTATTTAAAAAGGTGGGCGAAAAAATTCAAAGGCCGACCCAAGACGAAGTTCAAAAATATTACGCTGAAAATAAAGAGCGCTATCGACGAAAAGAGCGCGTTTATCTTCGCCAAATAATTACCGATGATATTTCAAAGGCTCAGGCCATTTTAGCAGAAATCAAAAAGAAGGACTTCGCTGATATGGCAAAAAAGTTTTCAGTGGCGCCAGAGGCAAAAGTCGGAGGCCTCATTGGCTGGGTTGAGCGTGGGTCTGTAGATATCTTTGATAAAGCTTTTTCGCTTCCTGTTGGTGGGATAAGTCAAGTTTTAGAGAGCACTTATGGCTTTCATATCTTCAAAGTTGAGCGCAAGGCAGCCGCTGGCTACGCCTCTGTTGAAGAGGTGCGACAAGAAATCGAGCAGGCTCTTTTGGGGCGAAAAGAACAGGGTGAGTTTGCAAATTGGCTCGACAAACAAATCCGCGCTAGTAGAGTCCTAAGAAATAATGATGTGATTCGTGCCATCACAGTTGAAACCAAATAACTGTGGTTAGATGTGGGTACAGAGCGCTAAGGGGTTAAAATGAAAATTCGTTTTTTTGGACTTCTCTTGTGTATTTTTTCATGTGTTTTTGCGCAAGCCGAACTGGTCGATCGCATTGTTGCTATCGTCAATTCTGAAATTGTGACCGAAAGCGATCTTAAAGCTTTTTCAAAAAAGCTCACCCAAAATGGAATGATTGACGACCTCTTGCTGTTTGGCCAACCCATTTCAAGCCTTGAATCAAACAAAAAGGGACAACTCGACTACCTAATAAACGAACGCCTGATCGAATCAGAAATTAAACGTTTAAATCTTTCGGTCACCGTTGAGCGTGTTGAACAAGAGATCCGCGAAGTAGCAAAAAGAAATAAAGTCGGCAGAAACGAACTGCTTGAAGCCATTAAAGGCCAAGGCATCACTGTTTCTGAATATCAAGACTTCATAAAAAATCGAATTGAAAGACAATCCCTCATTGAAAATGAGGTCTCATCTAAAATTCGTGTGGCAGACGAAGATGTCTTAGCTCAATACATCCGAACAAATCCCAATTCAAATACGGGCTCTTTTGAGTACACCCTGGGTCACATTCTTTTAAATCCGAAAAAAGGTGGAGCCGAAAAAGCTCAGGAGCGCGCTGAGGCTGCTCTTAAAAAACTAAAAGCCGGTGAGTCCTTTGATCTTGTAGCAGAACAATACAGCGAAGATCCTAATTTTACATCCGGTGGAATTTTAGGAACATTTCGGGCTGGCGAGTTTTCAAAAGAACTAGAGGCTGCAGTTCAAAATTTAAATATTGGTGAGTTCAGCGGAATAGTAAAGTCTAAGGCCGGAATTCATATCCTTAAGGTTCTCGGAAAAAAAGTCATCACAGACCCAGCCTTTGAAAAAGAGCGCGAACGCATTCGCGCCGAAATTTTTGAAAAAGCTTTTCAGAAAAACTTTAAGTCTTGGTTGGACTCAAAAAGAGACGAAGCTTTTGTTCGCCTCAACACTCTTTGATTTTGAGTCACCCTATGAAATTTCGAATCGGAATTACAACCGGAGACGTAGACGGTATTGGCATTGAGGTTACCGCCAAGGCTCTTTTGCGGGTGGGGCCTCATAAAAATTATCGCTATTTTATTTGGACTGGAACAAACCCAGAGATAAAACAGTTTAAAAAAATATCTAAAAAATTTAAAGTCCATAAAGTGGCTTCGTTAAAAGAGGCTCTCGAATTCAACACAAATGATCCGCGAGTGATCTGCCAAATTGCTAGCGACAGCTCTCCGGCATTTTGGGTGGAGCAAGCAGCTCGGGCTTGCGTGGCTGGCCAAATTTCTTCTATGGTCACTGCGCCCTTATCTAAGCAAGAGATCGCAGCTGCGGGCCTTAGCGACATCGGTCATACTGATATTTTGAAACGGATCTCGGGGCAAAAGCATGCCTTTATGGGCTTTATCGGCCGATATTTTAATGTTGTTTTGGCCACGGGCCACATACCTATTTCTAGCATCAGCACAGCTCTCAATCTAGAAACTCTGATCAACGCCCATAATGCTGCCCGCCAACTCACAGGCCTTCTTCCAAAAAAGCAGGGCTTGCGTCCTATTGGATTATTGGGACTCAACCCTCACTCTGGCGACAAGGGAATCATTGGAAGCGAAGAGCAGACTCTGTTTAAAAAGCTTCTTTCTCAATTTAAAAAAATAGAGGGGCCGCTGGTACCAGATGTCGCTTTTCAAAAAAACTATTGGAACAACTACTCATGCTATTTAGCCTGCTATCATGATCAGGGTCTTATACCATTTAAAGCTATACATGGTCATGATTCAGGCGTGCACTTGACTTTAGGTCTCACTCTGAAGAGAACCTCTGTAGATCATGGAACTGCCAAGGATATTTTTGGCAAAAATAAGGCAAACCCAAGTTCCATGATAGAGGCCATAAAATGGGCTCAGGTTTGGGCAAAAACTTAGCTGATAATTTTTAGCAGAAACGGATCAAATATGTATCAAGATGTTATTTTTAGAGAATACGACATTCGCGGCGTTTACAACCAAGAGTTCAACAAGGACTTTGCTTACCTGCTTGGTCGCGCGTACGTGCAATACTTTTTCAAAAAGTTTTCACGCCTACCTTCGATCACAATCGGCCACGATGCCCGTGTCTCTTGCGCTGAAATCAAGGCCGAGCTTTCACGTGGAGTTCGAGAGTCTGGTGGACAAGTCACTTTCATTGGTCTTGTCACATCGCCGATTTCTTATTTCACAACATTTGAAGTTCCAGAAATAGATGGCGCCATCATGATAACGGGAAGCCATAATCCGCCAAACTACAACGGCTTTAAAGTGAGCGTCGGCAAAGCAACAATCTTTGGCGATGAAATTCAAAAGCTCGCGCAAATTATTCGCGCAGGCGAATTTCAATCAGCTCCCAATGGCTCAGTTCCTTCTGAAAAAACGCTTGATATTTTTCCAAAATATCTTGAACGGTACAAAAAAGAATTTGGCTCATTGGCTGGAGTTAAAGTCGTTTTGGATTGCGGTAATGGCGCAGCCGGATGCATTGTGCGAAGGCTATTTGAGGCCTGCGATTTAAAGCCTACAATTTTGTTCGAACAGCCAGACGGAAATTTTCCGAACCATCATCCAGATCCAACTGTTGAAAAAAACTTAAAGCACCTAGCTGATCAAGTTAGAAAAGAAGGCGCAACTATTGGAATAGGCTTTGATGGCGACGCGGACCGAATTGGTATTGTAGATCACACCGGAAAGATGCTCTATGGCGACGAGCTGATGGTAATTATCAGCAGAAGTATCGTCGGCGCAAACAAGGGTGCAAAAATTATCGGTGATGTAAAATGTTCTGACAGACTTTACTCGGATGTTGAAAAGTCTGGGGGTATTCCAATCATGTGGAAAACTGGGCACTCACTAATTAAAGAAAAAATCAAAATTGAAAAGGCTCCTTTCGGCGGCGAGATGAGCGGCCACATATTTTTTGCTGATCGAAATTATGGCTACGATGACGCCCTTTATGCAGCACTTCGTGTGGTCGAAATTATCAAAAAAACAGGAAAAACAATTCCAGAGCTTCTTGCCGGTCTTCCTTCGGCATTCAACACGCCTGAAATCCGTGTCGATACCACTGAGGAAAAAAAGATCCTTATTGTTGAAAAGCTCAAAGAGGCTTTTCCGGCAAGCCCAAATGCGGATTATTCGCTGAACCTCATCGACGGGGTTCGAATTAGCTTTGCTGACGGGTGGGCACTCGCAAGGTCTTCAAACACCCAGCCCGTTCTAGTTTTGAGATTTGAGTCTTCTACTGAAGCTGGGCTAAAGTCCATCAGATCTCGAGTTGAGCAGGTTGTGAATAAGTACCTTTAGAGTTATCTCGTTTTTGTGCTGGGCTCAATTCAATGGGCAAGCGCCTCTGTAAAAAACATCGTCACTTACTGGTAAATAATTTCTCCAAATTATTTACCAGTGTCCGATAATATAAGAGTGCGCTTTTACATAAGATTTTTACTCCAAACAAACTTCCTTTTAGTGGCTTGCTTGCTTGCTCCAAGCCTTGCTTCAGCAATTCAAATTGATTCTCCGTGCCCCGCATCTTCTGCAATTCCAGGAGAATTTCTTGTTCGAATAAAACGAAAGTTTTCTGCCTCAGAATCTTTTTCTGAAAAGAGTGGCTCGATATTTTTAGGCGGGGTCACTTCTAGAAAAATTGGATTTATAAACACCTTAAAGTCGTCAAACTCTCAAGAAAAGGTCGCCAACGATAGTGGTCTTTCCGCCATCGAAACTCACTTTCTTGAAATAGACGATTTTGATGTTCAATCTCTTTCGCTCTCCACCGATGGCGAGATCTTAAGCGTCGAGAGAAATTGCTATGTTCACGCGATGGCAATACCAAGCGATCCACTCACGTCATCAAATATTGGGCTCAATCTTATCAGTGCCCCGAAGGCTTGGGATATCGCACATGACTCTCAGGCCGTGGTCGCTGTTATTGATACGGGTATCGATCTGGCTCACGAAGATTTAACTGCAAATCTTTGGAAAAACACAGCCGAGCTCCGGGGCCTTGCTGGCGTTGACGACGATCAAAATGGCTATGTTGATGATATCTACGGATGGGGATTTCACGAAAAGACCGCCGACCCATCTCCAGGAAATTACGATGGGGCCGACCACGGAACTCATGTTGCTGGTATCATTGGAGCTGCCGGAGGAAACGGCTTAGGCACCACAGGCGTTGCCTGGTCCGTAAAAATTATGCCACTGCGAGTGTTTAGTAAGACGGCTAACGATGCTGCTACTTCTGATATTATTGAGTCTATTTACTATGCTGTGAATAATGGAGCACAGATCATCAACTGCAGTTGGGGGGCAGAACAGTCGCCCAGCCAGGCCGAGCTTGATGCCTACAAATATGCAGACTCAAAGGGAGTCTTGGTTGTGGCCGCTGCTGGCAACGATTCAAAAGATGCATCTCTTTACACGCCCGCAGTCATTGCAAGCGTCTTGGCAGTAGGTAGCATCAACAGCCAACTTCAAATGTCTTCGTTTTCGAATTTTGGTGAAACTGTTTCGGTGCTTGCACCGGGTGGCGATGTAGTAACGTCTTTCGGGACAGGAATTAATGAACAAATTTTCTCATCTCTTCCAGGAAACTCTTACGGCTTTAAAAGAGGAACCAGTGCTTCTGCCCCGTTTGTTTCAGGGCTTGCAGCTCTCATCAAATCCATACTTCCAAAAATTGATGCGCAAAATTTGAAGTCTCTTATTAAGAATAGCGGCGATTTCATCTCCGTAAAAAAACAAGGGGTTGCAAGCTCATATTCTTTTTTGAATGCACAAAAGGCATTGGCTCAAGCAGTTCAAATCGGAACAAAAAACCCAAACTGCTCGGATAACTGTGTGTTATCTGGTTCAACAAATTTTTCAAGCACACTGAGCCCTGTTATAACTAAATTTGGCGGTGGTGGGTGTTCTGGATTTAAAGCTGCCGATGATTCAAAATCCGCAGCCTCTAGCCCTTGGGATTTGGCGTTTTTATTTTCGGTATTTACGCCGGCTCTTATTGCAAATTATAAAAAAATCGTACGCTACCTTATTAAAAAATAAACTTCATAAAATAAAAAACCCCAGGAATTACCCTGAGGTTTTTATTAAAAATAGTTTTTAAAACCTATTTAAATTTCGTCTGATTAGATTTTTCCAGACAAAGCAAAAGCCACGATCAATGCGTAGATCACAAGTGACTCGATAAGAGCCAAAGCGATGATCATTGGAGTGAAGATTTTACCTTGAGCCGCTGGATTTCTAGCGATTCCATCAAGAGCTGCAGAAGCTGCTTTTGATTGACCAAGAGCTCCACCGATTGCAGCAAGACCGATTGCCAAACCTGCAGCCAAAGCAATAAGGCCTTTATCGCTGCCACCAGCCATGTGAGCAGCTTGAGCTGCTTCTTGAGCCATTGCTGCTGTTGCTACAAAAGTTGCTGCCAATGCTACGAAGATTCTTTTTGCGAAAACTTTCATTGAGTATTTCTCCTTTTTGTTAAAAACAATTTTTAGTTTAAAATTAATGATCGTGTGCTGTCGACAATGCCACATAAACCATCGACAACAATGTAAATACAAACGCCTGAACAAAACAAACAAACATGCCCATCATATAAAATGGAATCGGAACACCAATCGGCACTAGGTCCAAAAATATTCCAACAACCTTGTGATCTCCGCCCATAACGTTTGCAAGCCTTAATCCAAGTGATGCAGGTCTTACTAAATGAGAAATGATTTCGATAACAACCATCAACGGCGCCAAAGCCATCACTGGGCCCAAAAAGTGCTTCAAATAAGCCAGGCCATTTTCTTTGATACCAAAATAATTGTAGCTCAAAAACATGAACACACCCATTGCAAGAGTTGTGTTTAGATTTTCTGTGGCTGGAGTCATACCCGGTATAATTCCCACAAAATTATTCACCAAAACAAAAACAAAAACCGAAGCAAA
>CANCBY010000035.1 GCA_947374445.1 Pseudobdellovibrionaceae bacterium | reverse complement strand
TCAAGAGAGATTGGCTCTTTAGCGATCTTCAAGACTTTGCGTACTTTATCAACAGGCATGTCCATTTTTTCTGCGATTTCTTCAGGGATCGGCTCACGGCCTAGCTCCTGAACCAAATAGCGAGAAGTTCTGACAAGCTTATTGATCGTCTCGATCATGTGCACAGGAATACGAATTGTGCGCGCCTGATCGGCGATAGCGCGTGTGATGGCCTGACGGATCCACCAAGTCGCATAAGTCGAAAACTTGTAGCCACGACGATACTCGAACTTATCAACGGCTTTCATCAAACCGATGTTACCTTCTTGGATCAAATCCAAAAATTGCAAACCACGGTTGGTGTATTTTTTAGCGATCGATACCACGAGACGAAGATTGGCTTCAACCAACTCAGACTTCGCAAGATCGGCTTCGCGCTCGCCTTTCCAGATGGCTGTGTAAGTGTCTTTGATCCACACAAAATTCATTTCTGTTTCTTCAAGCAAGCGCTTTGCACGAGTCTCGGCATCTTGAGCCTGAATCACATAAGAACGAAATTTGTTGTAGTTAAGACCAGTGTCTCTGGTCATTTTCAGTAATTCTTTTTCGTTGGTCTCTAATTGCTTCATACGCTCAAGCATCGAAGGGACGTCTTTAGAAAAAGTTTTCTCAAGACCTTCTTTGGTGCGACGACGAAGAGTGGCCATGCGATTGACCAAGTTTCTGAACTTGATCACAACGCGATTGATCGTCTTTCGGTTGAAATTAATGCTTTCGAAATTTGCCATCAGTTTTTCGTTGATGACATTGACTTCTTTCATCGTCGCTTCACGCTGAGCCGGTGTGATCGACTCATTACGAAGAGTCGCAAAGTTTTTAGCTACGGCTGTTTGATACTCAGTCACTTTGCCGATGAGTTCATGAATTTTATCGATGTATTCTTGCTCGTTGTACTGAGTTTCTTCGTCCTCAAGACCACGAAAGATCGCTTTGACCTTGATACGGCCTTCATCGAGGCGCTTGCCTAAATTGATAATCTCAACAGTACCGATTGGTGAAAACAAAATCGCGCGAACGATCTCACGCTCCCCTTTTTCAATACGACGAGCGATCTCGACCTCACCCTCACGAGTGAGAAGCGATACCGAACCCATCTTGCGTAGATACAAACGAACAGGGTCGTTGCCTTTAACATCTTCACTTTCAGCTTTTTCATCTTCGTCGGCTTCTTCGTCCTCTTTGTCAGGATCAGCGAGAAAGGCGTCTTTTTCGTCGTCTGACTTGGCTTCAGTCATGTCTGTGATGACAACACCATTGATCTCGAGTGCCTGCATAAACAAGTCAAGCGCGGTCGAAGCAATGATTTCTTGCGGGAGAAGATCATTGATCTCCTCAATCGTCAGGCTGGTTTTTTCTTTAGCCAGCCTGATAAACTTCTGTATTTCCTCTTTAACGAGCGACTCTTGCTCGATCAAAGAAAGCTCTTTCACTGGCTCGTTTTTATTCGAATTCACGTGGTCCTCTTTCACTTAGTGTCGCTTAGTAAGCTAAAACTTAAACTTAATTTTTTATTCAGAGTCTTTGTTGCCCGCAGATTTATTGCGGATAGAAAGACGGTCGCGCTGGAGATTCATAAACTGCTCAAGCTTTGCGGGATCGAGTTGTTCAGGGCTGAGCTTTTGAGTTTTAATCTCTTGAGCAATTTGGTGAGCTTGATATTTTATAAATCGCTCACGCACCCGAGTCGCACAATCATTGAGTAGTTTTAAGTCCTCCGCGTTTTGTTTTGCATCTGCCTCTTCGGCATCAGCAGCTGCCGCATCTAATGCCGCCGACTTTTGTTCAGGAGTGGTCTCTCGAGCCATTCCAGAACTGTCAGCGACACCAATTCCTGAAGGCCAACCTCCTACTTGAGAAGATTTAGTCAGAGCCGGAAGAAACAAACGAGAGGGCTCATCGACAAAGGTGGACAACAGACTGGCCAACTTATCAAATTTTTCTGGCTCTTGTCCATAGACAGTTGCTGCTCTTTCGAGCACGGCCTTTGCACCTGGATCCAGAATCTTTTCAATGACTTCGGCTTCGAGGAACTTTGCAAAGTTGGCACGATTTTTTAACGCCACTGCCATCAACAAAGTCTCGGCCTGAGTGGCTTTCTTAAGAACGATTTTATCAGGAATTGAAGCCTCTACAGCTGGTTTTACGGGCTGAACGACAGCCACCGAGGTCGCTTGTTGAGGTGCCTTCATCGGTGTCGGTGCTGGCTTAGCTCCTGCTGGACCCCCTAAATTATTCGATCCTTGCGCAGGTTCAGGACTGATAGCTATTTTAAGCCACTTCGCATCAACGCCCATTTTTTCAGCGGTTTCAACCACATAGAGGTCCCTTAAACGAGGATCTACCACTGCTTTAAAGAGAGGTTTCAAACGATCGGCAAGCTGCACTTTTTGCGAAGCCTCTCCGCGGTAGTCACTCATCCAGCGAGCCAAGATCAAAGAAAATAGATCAGGAGCAGTACCGAGCAGAGCCTGCAAAGAATTCACGCCGTGGGCCAAGAGATACTCATCAGGATCTAAATTATTTGGCAGAGTTAAACCCTTAGGATGAACATTGGCCTCAAGAAGAATTGGTAAACTTTTCTCAGCAGCACCCTTGCCGGCGTCATCGCCATCAAAAAGCACCACCACATTCTGGGTCAAACGCGCCAGCATCCGCGACTGATCGCTCGTAAGCGCAGTACCCATCGGTGCTACTACATTGCGAATGCCTGCCTTGTAGAGCGCCACCAAGTCCATGTAGCCTTCGACCACAATCACTTGATCTTCGCTGCGAATATATTTTGAAGTTTCAGAGAGCCCGTACAAAGTACGACTCTTAGAAAATACCAAAGTCTCCGGCGAGTTCATGTACTTCACATCGCCCTGTTCAAGAATGCGACCGCCAAATGCGATGACTTCATTTTTGGTATCAAAAATTGTGAACATCAAACGATCACGGAACAAATCAAAATAGCCTGTGCCCGTAGCGCGAGCTTTGATCAGCCGAGCTTCTTCCATCGTCTGAATCGAAACACCTTTGCCAGTCAAAAATTGAATCAGTGAATCCCACTCCGCAGGAGCATAACCAATCTTGAATGTTTCTATCAGCTCCGAGGTCAGCCCGCGCTTGTGCGCATAAACCTTGGCCTTGTGGTCCTTCGGCAGCGAGCGAAATTGCTCATAGAAAAATTGCATCGCAAGTTTGTTAGCATTTAGAATTTGTCGTTTTTTAATCGCGATCTTATCGAACTTTTCGGACTGCTCGCGATCTTGTGCAGGCATTGCAATATTGGCTCGATCCGCAAGATATTCAACGGCCTCCGGAAAGGACATGCCGTTGTACTGCTCAAGAAATTTGTAAAGGTTGCCGCTTTTTTGGCAACCGAAGCAGTGATAAACTTGTTTGTTTTCTGAGACAGAAAAGCTCGCCGTCTTTTCTGGATGATCCGGAAAAGGACAGCGACCCATGAGACCACCGCCTCCGGGCTTGAGTTGTGTGTATTGCGAAATGATGTCGACCAAATTATTGGCCGAAACCACTCGCTCAATGAACTCTTGAGAGAACTTCAAATTAAGACCTCACTTTGGAAAGTCAGTTCTGACTCTCCAAAATTTTTATTAAGCCAGCTTTGCTTTGATCACTTCGCTGACAACTTTATTGTCGGCCATTCCCTGAGTTTTAACTTGAACTGCCTTCATGACAGCTCCCATATCTTTGACTGAAGTCGCCTTTAGCTCTGCAACCACATCAGCAACGATCTTTTCGATTTGCTCTTTAGACATCTGAGCTGGCAAATAAGCCTCAAGAATTTTTAACTCAGAAGCTTCTTTATCAACCAAATCTTGGCGAGCAGCTGCCTGGTATTGCTCGATAGATTCTTTGCGCTGCTTTACCAATTTTTTGATAACCGACAAAACATCGTCAGCAGTGAGCGGTGTTGGACGTGAGTCGATCTCTTTATTTTTGATCGCCGCTTGAAGAAAGCGAATGGTGTCCAATTTGACTTGGTCTTTTTCGCGCATCGCGGTTTTCATATCGGCTGTGAGTTTTTCTCGAACTTCCATGAGGACTCCTCTTTCAATAAACAAGCTTAAATTTTTAAGCTCAATTTTTAGATTCAAGTTGAAGTGGCTCGAATAAAAAGAGAGGCCTGAGCCTCTCTTTTTAAAAACAATCTAAAACAAAAAAACAAATTACTCGCCGAAACCTCGACGTTGTTTTTTCATTGCTCGCTTTCGTGCAGAGATCGACTTCTTTTTAAGACGAACGCTCGCTTTTTCGAAATGCTCACGCTTTTTTACTTCAGAAAGGATTCCTGCTTTTTCGCAAGATTTTTTGAAACGACGAAAAGCTGATTCAAAGCTTTCACCATCACGCATTTTAACTAATGCCACGGAAATCACCATCCTTCCAATGTGGACTACGTCCGATTTAAAACCGGACTCGCTTCTATCGCTAGAGCGGTAAGGGTCACAAATACAGATCGCGTTGTAGCAAATCGGTCTAAAGTTTGACAATGGAAGTTAGGTCAAGGAGCCTGAATCTGATGGAAAATCAGCAAAATAACGCACAAAGCCAAGATATTCGATGGATGAGAAGGGCTCTTCAGCTGGCCGAGCAGGCTGCAAAGCTCGATGAAGTCCCGGTCGGCGCCATCTTGGTCCACAATAGTAAATTGGGCGAAAAGCTCGTGGCCAAGGCCTTTAACCGCCGCGAATCTTGGAAAACTCCCCTCGGTCACGCCGAGCTGATTGCCATTCAACGAGCCTCACAAAAGCTTGGAGCATGGCGCCTGAGTGACTGCACATTGTATGTCACTCTTGAGCCTTGCGTGATGTGCGCTGGAGCTTTGGTGCAATCACGAATTTCACGATTGGTTTTTGGGGCTAAGGATTCTAAAGGCGGCGGCAGTGTTTCACTTTACCAAATTCCGCAAGACACAAGATTAAATCATCGCCTGGAAGTGACAGGCGGAGTGCTCGAAGAAGAATGCGCATTGTTGCTCTCTGATTTTTTCAGAGCAAAACGCAAAAAAAAACCCCGCGTTTAAAGGCGGGGTTTTTACTACGCTCAACAGATGTTGGCGTGAGACAAATTACATTGTCTTTTCTTTAACACAAGCAGCAAGTTCTTTCTTCTTTTTGCCTTCTGCTTTGCAAGCAGCTTTAGCTTCTTTTTTAGTCATTTTTTTAGCAGCTTCTGCGTGAGCAGCAGCAGGTGCAGCGGCAGCGGCAGGTGCAGCAGCGCCTTCAGCGAAAGCCATTGAAGATAAAAGCATAGATGCAGCGATGATCATTTTCATTGTGTTCTCCTTGTGTGAACAGTTGTTGAATTACTTCTTTATGCCGAGATTCTGCGAAATAGGCAAAAGTTTTTCAAGAACCTTTTAATGCTAACTGCGTCGAGAGGATCTTATTAATTTTTTTTAATCCTAAAAAGACTCTCCGAGCACAAAATAGGCACCGCGGTTCTCTCTCGAAAGACCGACATCAACCTTGAGCTTAATTCGGTTGGCAGGATCGAGCATATAATTCACACCCCCACCACCCGCGATCAATGTCTCAGCACCCGAGATCTCACTCGCACCATCCCCAAGCCTTGCGAATGAGAGGAATGCAGCCCAACCAAAGCGGTCATTGATCTCTCCGCGAAGCTCGTTTTGATTCATCGCCAAGGTGCGATTTCGGTACTGACCTTGATAGTATCCACGCAAAGATTGATTGCCGCCGATGGCGTACAAAAATTGAAATGGAACTTCTGAGTCAGTGAGAGAACCGACAAAAACTTGGTTGGCAAGAACAAGGTTTCGCCAGTTTTCAGTGAGACTTATTTTCTCATAAATTCTAAAGTCCAATTCAGTGGCGTAAAAAAACTGCGTTCGAGGTGCTTCTTTGTCTTCGATCCAAACTTTTTGGCCCTGCAAGCGAATCCACAGACCTTCTGTCGGCGACTGCGGAAAATCTCTGGTATCCCAATCTAAGCCCAATCCCCAAGCCAAGGCTCTCAAGTTGCGAAAGCCTTTTTGAGTCAGCTGCTGCTCTAACAAGCCACCATCTGTCGTTTGAATAATTTTAAAATCACGTAGCTGGCCGAATGTCCGCAAATACAAGTTTGATGAGATCTTTTGCGAGCCACTCAGTAGCGTGCTGAAATTATTTTCAGTCTCTTTTTCAGGGCTGTCGAGATGCGCGTATTGATTCCCGTAGTATTGATTTGGATAGTAGTTGTACGAAATATTCGCAAACCCCTCGCGCTCGCCATCTTGCGAATACAGTCTCGGAGAGATATTGGCGTTCCACTGCTGTTTTGAAGTCGTCGATAGAGCTGATTGAATATACGCATTTTTACCTGGTCGGACCTTCCAAAGATTTTCAATCCAGATAAGCCCCGCACCTACAGAAGTCTCAGGAGTGTAGAAAACCAACGGGAACAAAATGCGCGGTTTTAACTCTGTAGCCGGAGGCTCTGCAGCCCTTGCCAAATTCGTAGACGACAGTAGCGCTGCAAAAATAATAAGCTTAAAAGCTAGCGTCCTTGCAATTCGACAAACTTTAAGAAAACACATCACATCCCCTTGAACTTGAAGCCTTTTTTTTCAAAGAGGGCTTTGATGGCGTCTCTTTTGTCTCCCTGAATTTCGATGATTCCCTCTTTGCCGTCCATCAAGTACGTGCCACCGGTGCCGCACTTTGATTTGAGCTCCTTGGTCAGGTCTTTGAGAAAGGTTTCAACCTTTGGCAGCATATCAATCACGGTGACTGTTTTGCCGCCTCGACCCGACTTTTCGATACGAAAGACGGCAACGAAGTTATTGCTTTTAAGACCGTTTGTGTCAGAGGCCGGTTTGGCCTTACCGTCAGCCTCTGCCATCTTTTGTTTGTCCTTTGGATCATCGGACCAGACCAGTTTCGTGTTTTTCATCTCGACAGAGCTCCCCAATATGAAATAATGATCTACCTCATACATCAAAAGAAGTACCACAAGGAACAAGGACCACTCTATGAAAAAGATCAAAGTTGCCAATCCAGTCGTCGAACTCGACGGCGATGAAATGACCCGCATTATTTGGAAATTCATCAAAGACAAACTCATTCTTCAATACCTTGATATCGACATCAAATATTATGACCTCGGAATTGAGTACCGCGACAAAACCGAAGACAAAGTCACAGTCGATGCCGCTGAAGCCATCAAAAAATACAATGTTGGTATTAAATGCGCGACCATCACGCCTGACGAAGCCCGCGTGAAAGAGTTCAACTTAAAACAAATGTGGAAATCACCTAACGGCACGATCCGAAATATTTTGGATGGAACTGTATTTCGTGAGCCTATCATCTGCAAAAATGTGCCTCGCCTTGTTCCTAACTGGACAGCACCGATCATGATCGGCCGCCATGCTTTTGGTGATCAGTACAAAGCGACTGACTTCGTAACAAAAGGCAAAGGCAAGCTCACAATCACTTTTCAGCCCGAAAACGGCGCTGCAATCACGCACGAAGTTTATAACTACAAAGGCGATGGCGTTGCGATGGCGATGTACAACACGGATGAGTCTATCCGTGGCTTTGCTATGAGCTGCTTTAACATGGCCTTGAGCAAAAAATGGCCTTTGTATTTTTCTTCTAAGAACACCATTCTTAAAAAATACGATGGCAGATTCAAAGACATCTTCGAAGAGCTTTACAATAAAGAGTTCAAAGCTAAATTCGAAGCTGCTGGGATCACTTACGAGCATCGCTTGATCGACGACATGGTTGCGAGCGCGCTTAAATGGAACGGAAACTTCATCTGGGCCTGCAAAAACTACGACGGCGACGTTCAATCAGACACAGTAGCGCAAGGCTTTGGTTCACTAGGCCTTATGACTTCGGTATTGATCACTCCAGATGGTAAAACGATGGAGTCAGAAGCAGCTCACGGAACTGTGACTCGTCATTACCGCATGCACCAACAAGGTAAGCCTACTTCAACGAATCCGATTGCTTCTATCTTTGCATGGACTCGTGGTTTGGCTTTCCGCGGGGAGCTTGATAAAAATGCTGAGCTTATCAAATTTGCTCACACTCTTGAGCGCGTTTGTGTTGAAACGGTTGAAGCCGGTCACATGACAAAGGATCTTGCGGTTTGCATCTACGGAGATAAAATTCCGGATGGCAAATACATGAACACCGAGCCGTTCTTGGATATGATCAGTAAGAATCTTGAAAAGGCTATGAACTAGTTTCGAAGCTCTCCGCCCTTCGTTAGGACTTTGTTGTCCTAGGAAGGGCTACGAAACCATTCTAGTTGAGTGGTTTTCAGTTTGGATCAGAATCCAATTATAAAGTTCATTTAATTTCACAAAAAGCTCACTTAGGCCTTCGTGTTACCGGCTTTTAAGGATTGTTTTGTTGATCAGCTCAGCCCCTTGGGATTAAAAAGCTCAGTATGGAATTTAGAAGAGCCAACTTTGAATTTGAAGAAGAGCTTAGGTTTATTGCCGAATTTGATTCAAAAATTCCGCTACAATATGATTTAGCATATACTTGGAGCGAACAGTCAATTTCGGCAAAAGTTGATCAGTATAAAAAACAAATTTCTTCTGAAGATTTCTTCGAAGTGGCAACTGACAACGAGAAAATTGTAGGTTTTCATATCGTAAAAAAGGTACCGTACCCACCTGATTTATCTGCCGGCGCCATATTCACTTTATGGACTGATCCAATCTATAGAGGCAAAGGAATAGCGAGCCAACTAAAATCTAGAGCCGAAAAATGGGCTAAGCAGCAAAATATTGCCTATATCGTAACTAACGTTCATTCAGGTAATTCAAAGATGTTAGAAATAAATAAAAAATTTGGATTTGAACTCGTTCAATATGCGATGAGAAAACGAATTTAAAAAATGGTGGCTCTTTTGCATCAAAGTCTCAATCGCTTCGGCTCGAGCTTTGTCGTGAAGCGTTCAACCCAAAAAGCCGATGCCCAGGGTGAATGAAATCACCACGAAAAGTTCAGAGATAAGTTTTTCGATAAATCTTCCCCATTCACCTAATACATGATCTGACAGTTGGCAGAGGTGAGCAGATCAATCTGCTAATATCTCTTGAGCCAAGTCTTTGATTTTTCTGTTGAGCCAGCAACTTCTTATCCAAACTTGTCTTTCCCAAAAGAATCTCGTAGTTTCTTAAAACAACAAGCTTCTAATGGTGTTCGGCCAGCATTATTCGAATTGCACCATTTTTGCCAAGAAAGTGTAAGGATGAAAGAGCTATTTTTCAAGCTCTAGCCAATGCAATAGGTGTTTTGCTCCTTATTTTCCTTTTCTATAAGGCTCTCCGATATCAATTTAAAAAAGATCAGTCTGAAAGAGATCGCCTAGCCAAACTTTCTCCTGAATTGCAGGCTGCTCATCGAAAAATTCTTGGCTATCAGCAGATCTTAGTAGTCATTGCACTCGTCAATTTTAGGCTTTCAGAAATCAATAGTGTTAAATATTACATCATTTGTTTTGTAATCGTGATTGTGACCTTCGACTCTCAACTCACTAAACTCTGGGATAAGATTCAAGGGCGCTAGACAGCCGCAGGCCGAGTACTACCTTTTTCTCGGCAACGGGGACCGTCGAGTGAGCTTTCATAGCCGCTATTATTCATGATTAATAACGGCGCTTCTGCTATTAAAAAATGTCATACTCTAAACAAAACAAATTCCATCTAGCAGAAACTGAAATGACGCCCAACTAATTTGAAAAAGAAAATTGAATGAAAAAAGCAGTGAAAAATAAAACTTCGAAAGTAAACGCCTCCCAAAGTACCCACCCTTGGCGCTTATGTGCTCCTGGTCGGCATTGGGTTCGCGAACATACGATGCACTTACCCCCAAACAAGAAGAATCCGGGCGGCAGTACTACAATTCGGCACGCCCATTGTGCCGACAATCCTACCGGCAAAGATCAGCTTTACCCAGATGAAATGCAAGAAATGGGAAAGCAAAACTTTTCGAATGTTCAACAAAAGCCTTGCTCGATCGATTTAGGGTTCAACAAGAAATTTATGGGAAACCAATACGATGACCTGATTGCAGGTTGGACAAAATATTGGAATGATATCTTTAAGCCTGAGATCCCACTCGATCCTAATATCGTCAAAGCTTTAATCGCTAGTGAATCTGGGTTTGATCCCAAAAGACTGGCCGATCAGAAGGATGAAGACAGCGCACGTGGTTTGATGCAAGTTACCAATAAGACTAGAAAAATTCTTGCCGATGAAAAAGGCGAATTGAAAGATCATTATCTGACGTTAACAAGAGAAGATCTCATTGACCCCTCTAATAATATCTGTGCTGGCACTCGATGGTTGTTTCGTAAGCGAGCGATCGCATCAAATCTTTTAGGCAGGCCGGCAACTTGGGAAGAGGCCATCGAGGAGTTCAAGGGCACCAGGACGACGACAAAAGCCCGAGCTAAGAGATTGATGGCGAAGTTTAATGAATACATGGAAAGGTTGAAAAAATGCGAAAAATTGTAATCTTATTTTTTATTTGCATTTCCGCTTCAGCGGTAGATATTCGCCAATCGCATTTGCAAGAACTGAAAAAGGCATTTCCCTACGGATTGTTGACGGATGATTTTGGAATCTTGAATATTCAAGACCTAAAAATCAATGCTTGTATCGCTGGTCCTGTTCCTTTTCTCAAACAGGATAAAATATCTCCCTATCCCTATTGGCAATGTTTTGAAGTTAGAAACTCTAAAATGACTTGCGAGATCGGAAAATATGATCCTCAAGAAAAAGCTATGATGTCTATGTTAGTCGTATCGAGTACACGAAATAGTGAGTTGCATGAGTTCATAAGTCGACGACCTGTTCGTCTAAGGTCCTGTCGACTTTATAAAAAAGATTGGCAAAGACTTACGAAAAATGAAAAATACATCTGTATCTCAGGCGCTGATCACTCCGAAGAAACGAGTGGATCCAAAGTGACATCGGCTTGGATTTTTGGTCGATATAAAACTCGAAAGGGATGTGACTCCTATTTTCGGGGAGAATGCACTGGACCTAGTGAGTGCGAAAACTAGAGTTTTAGAATAACTTTTTTCTGAGCGGTATAAGTTCTAAATAGTGAGCTCTTTTCATCCTTGAAATTCATCCACGCCGTGGAAGAATTTCAAGGTAGTTTATTTCTTCTCGCCTTGAGCACCATCAGCCGCTGACTTGTCGCCACTAATTTTAAAGTTGGCGAATTCTTTACCATCATAGCGATAAAGATATTTTTCATTATCCATCACAGTTGCCAGATTGATCGGCCGAGACCAAATCGAAAAAAGATTTTTCATCGTCTCAGACATAAAATCTGGCTGCATGTCGACGCCTTCCCATAGGTGACTCAAAAGCAGCTCCCCGCGGTTTTCAAAATTGGCATCTTCAATGCGAATGATCGGCTGGCCAAAGTTGGTCATGTGAAACAAAAGCTTGGCTTTGATCGCCGGATAATCACGCGTATCCACTTCGAATTTTTCAGTTTGCTTGTTAAATTTATACACAAACAACTTGTTCCGAACGCAAAAGTCTTCGGTCATAAATTCATCAATGAATGTGACATCATTATAGACTTTTCTGATCTCGAATATTTTTTCGCGGCCAAGACCTGTTTTTTTATCCCAGTTTTTGCGCTCGCGGACGTCATCGCACTCTTCCCACTCGCGGCCAAAGCGCCCTTTGTTCCAGCGCTCTTCGATATCTCTAAAGAGTTCGATGCCAACCTTGTAAGGGTTGTAGCTCTGAGGCGACATCGCCACCGTGCCAGAATGATGATCGGCATAATCAATGATCTCAGAGTCATTGAGAATTTTTTCGGTCATCAGCTTGGTGTGCCAGTACGAAGCCCAGCCTTCGTTCATTGTCTTGGTCATGCCCTGAGGTGCAAAGTAGTAGGCCTCATCGCGGATGATTGAAAGAATGTCCTGCTGCCAGTCTTCAAGTGGCGCGTAGTGAATTAGAAATTTTAAGAGATCACGCTCAGGTTTGATCGGAAATTTCATCTCTTTAGCCGCTGCCATCATCTGTCGCTCTTTTTGCTCTTTGATAAACTGTGGCGGATTGATGTAATCGCGCATGTAATCGCGATCGTATTTAAGCATCAAATTATTGGCCCTTGGAGCCTCTTCGATTTTTGAGCGCGAGACTTCGTTGTAAACAGAATGACGATCAATCTGATTTTCAAGGCTCAAGCATTTATCAATGAAAGATTCGACCACATCAATGCCAAAGCGATCGACATAGCGACGAATGCGTGTGGCATGATTAGCCATCTCGTCCATCATTTTACGATTGGTTTTAGAGAACCAGATGTTGTTCTTAAAAAAGTCACAGTGGCCGTACACATGGGCCATCACCAGCTTTTGATCCATCATCATATTGCCTTCCATTAAGTAGGCATAACAAGGATCGGTGTTGATCACCATTTCGTAAATTTTTGAAAGACCATACTCATAGGACTTAGAGAGATGTTCGTACTCCATTCCGAACTTCCAATGTGGATATCTCACGGGAAAACCCCCGTAAGCGGCAAATTGGCTCATTTGATCGTAAGTGATGAGCTCAAAAATAGTTTCAAAACAATCTAGGCCCGCGTCTTTTGCAATCTTGCAAATGCGAACTCTCTCGCGCTCAAGTTCGGGGGTGAGATTTGCCATGGCTATTTCCCCTTTCCTAAAAAGTCCTTGATTGAATCCAAAATCTTATCGCGCCCCTCAATTTGGCTGAGGACTAATCGCTCATCCGCTGGAAAATCTTTTTGCAGATCTTTTAGAAACTGCCCCGAGCCATACTTGCTCTCGACTTGGCCGTAGCCAAACATATTTACATTTGGCAAAAAGAACTCACTCAAAAGACGAGTGCAAAGCCTAGTGTCTTCGCCACTCCAGTTGTCGCCGTCAGAAAAATGAAAGGGATATATGTTCCAATCCGCAGGATTATAATCGTCTTCAATCATTTTTTGACAAAGCTTATACGCCGAGCTGATCAAAGTACCACCTGATTCGCTAGTTCTAAAAAAAGTTTCTTCATCGACTTCTTTGGCAGAGGCATCGTGAACAATAAAGCGAGTTTCAAGGCCCTTGTAGTGCTTTCGCAACCAAGTGTTGATCCAAAAACTTTCAAGGCGAACGATCTCTTTCTGCTCATCGCCCATCGAGCCCGACACGTCCATCATATAAATAACAACAGCGCGGGTTTGAGGCTTACTCACAGTTTTAAAAGTTCGGTACTGAAGATCTCTTCGGATAGGTATAATGACAGGGTCATTTGGATTGTAAGTTCCAGATGTTACGTAGCGCTTGAGTGCTTTTTTATATGAAGACCTAAAATGCCTTAAACCCTCAGGACCCACCGGGGCAAGACCTGAGTATTTTGTTTTCTCAGTCTCTATGTTTTTGTTTCCCTTAGGCTTGATATTCGGAAGCTCCAATTTTTCACCCAAAATATCTGCCAGCTCATCGAGCGTGAACTCCGTCTCAAGCATATGCTGGCCTTCTTGATTGCCAGCTTGGCCTTGGCCATCTCCGGGCTCGCCCGTGCCTTCGCCAGGCTTACCCTCGCCTTGACCCACGCCACCTTCTTGCTTGGCTCCGTACCTAAAAGTTGGGATATCAATTTGCGGGAGCGGGATTTTGACGTACTCATTTTCGCGCTTGCCGATGAGCTCGCCTTGGCTGACATATTTTTTAAAATCTTCTTTGATACGACCGCGAATGATATCCCGAAAGCGGTTTTGGTCTTCTTTGATAGACATAAATGCCTTCCTTTCTCGTTTCGCGGTTGAGTTTAGTTAGGAATATATGCTTCTAACGAAGTTGATATTCCTCTCTACGAATTTCGCTTCACATCACCTCGAGCAAAAATACTTGCTACATAGTGAAGTACATCTGTCGCGCTGATCTCATCGTAGCCATAGTCTTTAATAAGACGAGTCTTAACGATGTCGATCTTTTCTTGAGTGTCTTTGTCAGTCACAGAGCTCACCAAAGAAGTAAGCTTGATGCTGTCTTTTTGATCTTCAAAAAGCTTTAGCTCTAAGGCCTTATGCAAACGCTCGTTCATCTTATAATTAAACTTTTTGCCTTCAACTGCCAAAGCCCCGATGTAGTTCATCACCTCTCGGCGGAAATCATCTTTGCGAGACTCAGGAATCTCGATTTTTTCTTCGATGGCTCTCATCAAGCGCTCATCTGGCTCTTCATCTTGGCCCGTGAACTGGTTTCGGACTTTTTCTTTTTGTGTGTAGGCCTTGACGTTATCAATGTAATTTCCGCAGAGGCGCTGCAGAGCGCTCTCATCAGCACTGATCGCTCTTTGCACTTCAGCTTTGATGATTTCTTCGTACTCTTGTTTTACTACACCCAAAAGCTCACGATAATCAGCTTTGAGCTCCTCATTCGATAAAAGCGAGTGATTTTTTAAACCACTCTCAAGCTCGTTCATCACCATGAAGGGATTCACTGAGCCCTTGTTGTTTTGTTGGGCTGCCACAAGAGCATTTGAAAGTTTATCTTGAATATACCGAGGAGAAATCCCCTCAAGACCTTCACGAATTGTTTCTTTGCGAAGCTCTTTGACATTGTCTTCGGTGTAATTTGGTAACGTCTTACCGTTGTATAGCTTAAGTTTTTGCACACGAGTGAGATTGGCTTTTTTAGGCTTCTCTAACCTAGTTAAAATCGCCCACATCGCTGCCATTTCAATCGTGTGAGGTGCAATTGAAATTCCCCTCAATTTTTGTGAATTGAAATCTTTTTTATAGATATTCACTTCGTCTTTCCAACGAGTGATATATGGAATATCAATTTTGACTGTTCTATCGCGCAAGGCCTCCATGAACTCATTGTCTTGAAGACGTCTGTACTCAGGCTCATTGGTGTGACCGATAATCACTTCATCAATATAAGTTTGAGCAAACTTCTTAGGTTTCACTCGATGCTCTTGCGAAGCTCCTAATAAGTCATACAAGAACGCAACATCAAGTTTTAGGACCTCGACGAACTCAATGATGCCTCGGTTGGCCACGTTGAACTCACCATCAAAATTAAAAGCGCGAGGATCCGAATCAGATCCATACTCTGCAATTTTTCGATAATTGATATCACCCGTGAGCTCTGTCGAGTCTTGATTCTTTTCATCTTTAGGCTGAAAAGTTCCAATACCAAGACGATCAGCTTCGGATAAAATCAAGCGCTTCACACGCACGTGTGAGAGAGCCTTCATCAAGTCGCCATTGTATTTATCCATTAAGGCTTTAAAGATAAATCGCGAAGGAGGGCTGAGCTCCCCATCAATCTGAACTCTGAACGATCCCTCTTGACCGCGATTGATTTGTTCGCAAGTTTGCGCTCGCATCTCATCCGGAATCAAAAGCAATGGCTCTTCGTGCATCGGCGATTCAAATACTTTGACCTCTTTGCCCAAAAGGCCGCCAAGATCGCCCTTGGTATCGATCCACTCAAAAGTGTACATCGCTCCGTTTTCAGTTTTTGAATAGGACTCAACACCCTTTTTGAGCATGCGACAGATCGTTGACTTAGCGCTACCAACGGGACCGTGAAGAAGAATGACCCGCTTTTCAGTTCCGTAGCCAAGAGCAGCTGATCTCAAGACATTCACGAGTTTCATCAAGGCTATGTCCAAGCCAAACACAGCATCTTTTCCGTTGTTTTTGGCATCATCAAAAAACTTGTAGCGCACAACTTGTTTTTTGAAGTCGATATATTCTTCAGTGCCTGACTCCATGATCATGTCATACATGCGCTGAAATGCATTGCGGGTGATTTTTGGATTTTCTTTTACAAGATCAAGATATTCTTGGAAGGTACCACTCCAGTTGGCGTGATAAATTCCGTGGGTGCTCTGCCAGTTATTCACCAGTGACTTAAGATCCACTGAATTTCCCATGCTACCCTCCTTGTAAGTCTCTGCTGACAGCCAAGTGTTTCAACATGAGACAGTGTTTTATAAGGACAGAGAGGTCCTTCTTCTATGGTAACAATGGACGAGACATTCGGCTAATAAGAAGCAAAAAAAAGATCAAATAAACGAGATTTTAGCCTGTGCCTATTATGGCAACTGATAGGTCTTATAAGAATCAGGCGCACTCACGGTGAAAAAATGAGGGTCTTTCTCGACCTTCGTCGGTAAAACCGACGAAAACGATTTTACGACAATTTGAAGTTCGTAATCCGTAGCACGAATTGTAATTCGCTTAGACTCTTCAACCCGTTCCGTCCACGACACAATATAACTTCCATTTACCAAGCGACACTCTTCCGGAAGACCCGAATCTGCTAATTTGCAATTCCACTGCGGCGACGGCAACGGATGATCAAAAAGAACATAAAATAAAATCTTCGGATTCATTTTGATTTTTAATAAAGGCTCAATAGATCTATCTGAAAGCGGGCCTTGATAGAATTTTTTTTGCGTGTGAACAGCATAAGTTATTTGATTTTTATCAATCGCAAGCGATGCCACGCTAAAACCCAACGTCGCAGTCACTTCGGCTCTCAGTTGATCAGGCTGGATCGCAAAAAAATCTATACTCACTGTGTTTGATTTTGCCTCTTTGAGGTCGCGCACGAGAACTTTGGTCTCCCAATGTCCCTTTTTTTTAGTTGAATCAAAGGCCGCCGGCTTTGTAGTGCAACCGCCAAGTAGCAAACTGAATAAAATGAAATAAAAAAGCCTCATTACTCATGAGGCTTTCACTTGTTGCGTGCAATTACAAATATTTATTTTTATTCTTGCGGCTCAGTTGGCATGGGTGCCGACGTGGGCGCTGATTCACTAGAAACCGATGCCGGTATACGAACCTGCTTTTGCAACTTCATATCTTGTTTTTCAAGAGAAGAAATTTTTGCTCGAATTTCTCTCACCTTTTTGTCATCAGATTCAGTCTCAGCAGCTCGTTGATACATTTTGCGAGCCTTTTCTAC
>CANCBY010000034.1 GCA_947374445.1 Pseudobdellovibrionaceae bacterium | reverse complement strand
GCCACCGCTGCAGACCGTGTGTTTTTTGAGTCGCAGCGAATCTCGATGCGATAAAAACCAAGCTCAAAACAAGTCTTCTCAATCGTGCGCACAAAATCCGAAATCAGCCCTTGGCCCTCGAACTCGCTTGCAATCCAATATCCCACTTCACAGCGTTCGTGAGTCCAAGCAATTGAGTGGACATTACCAACGCCAACGAGCTCCATGTCAGCTTTACGATAAATGCTGTATGCAAAAATCGTCTGCTGATCCCAACTGTCGAGGCAGTTTCCGATGTAATTTTTTTCATCCTGAAGAGTTTGAGTAGAGTCCACCCACGGCAAAAATTTTCGCAGTCGCTCGCGATCGCGATCAACCAAATCAAACAAAGCCTTAGCCTCATGGGGTTGATGCTGCTTAATGATAACAAGTTCGCCCTCAATATTCTCCGGAAGAAAAAAGGGCTCCATCAACCCAAAGTCCAATAGATCGGCGATTGCCCCTTTGACTCAAGCCAAAAATTAATTTTTGAAAAAGGCTTCGAGCCAAAAAAACCTCGGTATGACGAAAGTGGAGAAGGATGCGGACCAGACAGCACCAAATGTTTGTTGCGATCCACAAAGGCCGCTTTCTTTTGCGCGTAAGCTCCCCACAAAACAAAAACCAAACTTTCGCGCCGAGCATTGAGCTCTTGAATCACACGATCCGTGAACTGCTCCCAGCCACGCCCCTGATGAGAGCCGGCACTCGCGGCCTCGACCGTGAGTACGCTATTCAAAAGCAACACCCCCTGCTCGGCCCACGCTGACAAATCACCATGCGCTGACCTAGTGATACCAAGATCGGTCTCGAGCTCTTTAAAAATATTCACAAGCGAAGGCGGAAGCGCCACACCTTTTCGCACAGAAAAACTCAAACCATGAGCTTGCCCTGGGCCGTGATAAGGATCTTGTCCTAAGATCACGACTTTTACTTTTTTAAATGGAGTGGCATTCAAACTCGCAAAATACTCATGAGGCTGAGGATAAATAATTTTACCCGAAGCTTTCTCTTGCGCGAGAAATTCGCAAAGACTCTGCATCTCTGAGCCACGTAAAAAATCTCCAAGCAACTCACGCCAAGACTCATCTAGCGACGGCGCAAAAGCCAGACTTTGATCGAGTTTTGTCAAGTTTTTAAGGGTCTCATTCCGAGACAAGTCCTGAGTCATAACCCGAGAATCAATCAAATGTCTTGGCTTAAGTCATCTACAAAAGATCTAAAAACGAAAATCAATTTTAACGCAATTCTGGACCCCAACTTGACTCCCCGAACGCCGCTCCCATGCTATGATTAAGTATGTCCGAGGAGGATTACATGTCGTCCCCCTTTAAAACAAAAATACCCCAAAAATCAGAGCGCGCTGAGGCCATTGTCCGAAGTGAGACACCCTACGAGCAAGGCCTAGAAAACCTGGCGCCCGAGGTTAAGTCTTACATCTACCAATCGATCTCTGAGTTTGAGCCCTTCACCACTGAAGCCACAACAGTTTCCGTGATTGCTCGGGACCCTCTCAAGCTGATCACACGCTTCGAGGCCGATGGCGTTGAGTTTGATCATACCAAACTCAAAACCATGTACCGCATTGCGATTTCTCTCAGTGAGGATGGCGGTAAAATCGAAGAAGAAGGACTCAATGAGGATGTCTATGTGGCTATTCGACAAGCCAAAGAAAAGCTACTCAAAGCCCTCGTTGAAATTCAAGATCAAGTGATCTCAAATACCGAACGAAAAATTCAAATCAACTCAGCCGTGAGTGGCGGGCAAATACACTAAGCTATTTTTTTATTGCAGGCGATGGCGCAGGCGCTGACTGATCAGAGCCTGTGTCCGACTTACCCTCAATGGTCTTTTGCGGATTTATGTCCAAACTGACCAAGAATCCAATCACATCTTGAAGTTGCACCAAAGGTTGCGTCGAAGCCGGCAGATCTTCTTTGAGCTCCATGGTCAGGACTGGAACTTTGCGCTCAAACCACATGTAGCGCCCCAGACTCCCCGGAAATGTTCCCAAATTTTTCCACGGCAAGTAATCATACTTAGGCGGTTTTACCTTGGGGCCGTCGTAATCCAAAACCTTCAATGGCGTGTGCACTGAAACAATAAAATCTGGTTTAAAATCTTGAATCTGATCGAGAGCACACTGAGTCTCGGGCTCACTGGCAGCCTTTTCGCCAGGAAATCGACGCGGATTTGATTTTGTATCTCGCTTCCAATATTTGACAGCATCGGCTTCCCAATCTTTGGTTGGAAAATTACGATTCAGATCAATTTTATTCGCATTGGTCCTAGTTTTAAACTTAACACCATCAGGATTTAACACTGGAACAACACGCCAAGTATTGCGTGGCGAAATTGACTCTAGTCTCTCCATCCAAAAACGACCCACACTGCCAGCCGGCGTCTCATCGCCATGGATCAACGAGAAAACTAATATTCGCTGATTGGATTTATGATTGCCTTTCTTGTCATAATGAAAAATCGGATGCTTCTCGACACTCTGACAGCTCGGCATCACTTCAACTTTAGCGCAAGCAGCCTCGAAAACCTTCTTGTCCACCAGGCCCGGAAAACCACTCAAGTCTTTGCGACAAATTTCGCTCAAACTCAAAGTGCTCGCCTGCGCAGCAGCCACTGTTGAAGTAATAGGTGTTGCGGGTTCAGCGGCAAAAATAAATGAAGACAAAATGGGCACAATCAAAAGCATCTCGGTCATCATACGCAAAACCAGACCTCATGGCAAAATACTATTTGATGACAAGTCCTCGACCTAAGACCTTTTAATAATTAGAATAACTGCACAAGTTCAAAACTTTTGAAATAATCTCAGCATGCCAGTATTGCACCCATCTGAAATTGCCAGCGAACTTTCTCAATATTCATTTTTTTCAGCTTTTCCAAATGACTTCTTACTGATGTTTTCGACAATGGCACAGCCCATATCGTTTCATGTTGGACAAGTCTTACTTCAGCAAGGCCAGCAGAACGACTGTCTGTATTTTTTAAGGAGTGGACGTCTTTCGATTGAGGTTGATGGAGAAAAAGTCTCAGAACTTTTTGTTCCTGGCGAAGTTTTTGGCGAAATGAGCTTAATCAATCATCAGCCGATTGCTGCAAGCGTGAGGGCGATCACAGAGGTCGAAGCCTATCAAATCAGCGAAGACTATTTCAAAAGTCTTCCCCCCAAAGATCATCAACATTTTCAGCAATTGCTTTATCGAGTGTATGCGTCTGTTCTTTCTGAGCGACTCAAGAACACAAACCAAAAAGCAAAACGTTTTGAAAAAACTAATCGAGAACTGCTCACCACGCAGGACCAGATCAAAACTGTGAATCGCAATCTCGAACAAGAGATCATCAGACGCAATCAAGAGCTCGTGCAAAAAATTCGTAACCTTAACGCTTCTCATCTTGAGCCCGCCCAAGCGGCTTTGGGCATGTGGGTGCAAAAAGATCCTCCCACGATTTCATCAGTAGAAGCCCAGTGGCTCCTAAGGTCAGTGAGCGAAGTTGTCGACTTTTTGAAACCATTGACCGAGCTCAACTCAATGACCGGGCAGCAACAGTCAAAAAAAGTTTTGCTCTTTGATGCGAACAAAAAACAACAGGTTGTGGCCAAGCTCGCTTTGGGCGGCTCTGGTGTCGATCTGACCATTGCAAGCACTGTCGAAGAGCTTGATGTCTACCTCAAAGAAATGAAGTTTGACCTCATTCTCAGCGATACCGCCGTACGTGAAGCTTCAGACAAACTCGTTGAGCTGAGCAAAACAACACCTGTTGTTCTCATCGTTAGCACTGATATGAACTTTTACCTCGAGACTCTCAAGGCGTTTCCTGATCAGCCGTATTTTATTTCTCGAAATGTCGAGAACAGAAGCTTCACGATCAAAAATATTTCAACGACCGTGGCGAAAATTTTGAATCAAGATTTTTTTGGTATTGATAAATATCTCTCTTGGGGAAGTCGAATTCTGCAAGAACCCGTTATTGAATCAAAAGGGCGCTTGAATTTGATCGGAAAAATGCGAGAACATTTTCAGAGTTATGGAATTCGTCCTGTGATTTTAGACAGAGTCCATTCTGTCACAGAAGAGCTCTTGATGAATGCTATTTATGATGCCCCCACTGATAACGTTGGAAGTCCTATCTACAACCACTTGCCGCGCACCGAACCCATCGTCCTCACAGAGACACAACAATCTCGGCTGATGTACGGAACAGACGGAGTCTTGCTAGCTGTATCTGTTGAAGACCCCTTCGGCTCGCTGACAAAAGCAATTATCATGAAATACCTTGAGTCTTGCTACTCTGGAGCAGCAGGCTCGCTCAACCTCGAAAAGGGCGGAGCAGGTCGAGGCCTACATATGATTGTTGAATCCGCTGATCTGACTATATTCAATGTCAAAAAAGGACAAAGAACCGAAGTCATAAGTCTGTTTAACTTGGAACAGAACAAAGAGATTGCTCATCAGCCGACTTTTCATGCGTTTTTTAATGACTAAACAAAAAGAACTGCGAGAATAAAAGGCATGAACTTACACCAGAACCACGAAAAGAATAAATTTCTTTATGAACAACGACCCTTTATTTATTTTGTTCTGGCTCTTATCTGCTTTGCATTGGGAAAATACAGCAAAATCGGGGTTATTTCTGGAGTCATCTTAGTTCTCTGCGGAGCGTATATTTTGTATATGAGAAATATCTACAGAGACACCAACGATAAAATTAATCGTCTTTATAAAAAAGACGGCACAAAAAAATAAATCTTACGAGTTTTGTTTTTCTTTGTGTTCTTGCGATGTCGTTTGCTGTGATTCAGCTGAGTTAGTTTTATCGGCCGTCAACTTTTGAGTCTCTTCAACAGGCTTTACTTCAGCATCAATTTCATTCAAACCTTGCTTGAAACCTTTTATCGCTTTACCCAAAGACTGTCCCAAAGCTGGCAAACGGCTAGGACCAAAAAATATCAAGGCAATAATTCCGAGCAATAAAATATGTGTGATACTAAACTCACCCATGGTGTCTCCTTACATTAACTTTTACATTAACTTTTACATTAACTTTCACGTAAACTTGTCGGCCTTTTTAGCCCGTTTCTAAAGGTCTGTCTATCGCTCTATATGTCCTCAATCGTTCTCAGCATAATTCTCGCCTCCACTAACCCATTTAATTTTTCCCGTCTCAAAGTTGAGAGAGGTCTCATGAGCGGGGGTACCTATGAACAAAAATGCCAATTTGAACTTTTTAGGCTTCGAGCTGTTTTCAACTCTAGCTCTTCATATGATTGTAAGTTTGAGTCTTGTAGCGGGGCTGGTTCTTTCATGTCACTACCAAGAGCAGACTTTCTATAGTTCCCTCAATAACAAAAATATAAAAAGCACAGCACTCGCAACAAGGTAGGAATTTTTTATGTATTATCAAATACTTAGATTATATTGGCAAAAAAGCCAGACCTAATACCAATTCAAAAAACAGGCTTGACTTACACATTATTTACACTGTAAGTATTATGTATATGACGAACAAGCCCCTCCCAAAACCACTGACGACCAAAGAAAAATCTGTTCTCGAGTTTCTCGAGGAACAGCTGAGCGAGACCGGAGTTTCGCCTTCTTATCAGGAGATCAAAGATCACTTCGGATTTGCTTCGTTCAACTCGGTCCAAAACTATCTCAAACAGCTCACTTCAAAGGGCTACATTTTTGCTGCGAACAATCAAAAACGAGCCATTCAAATTCTACATTCAGCAAATACAGTCCAAGAGGGGGTCGCAAAACTTTCTGCGGTCCGCTCATACCCTAAGATAAGTCCCAAAGAGACCCCTCGCGAGTTGCTCCTCCAGACCTCGCGCGAGGAGGTTCTCTCCCTACCTCTTCTCGGTCATGTCGCTGCCGGTTCGCCCATTGAAGCTTTTGAACACGATGAGTTTATTGATGTACCCCCTTCGCTCGTGCGCAACTCAGACAAAACTTTCGCCTTAAAGGTGAAGGGCTCTTCAATGATTGAGGACGGCATTTTTGATGGCGATATCATTCTCGTGCAAAAACAAGTCAATGCCTCTAATGGCGAGATCGTTGTGGCCACCGTGGATAACGAATCCACCGTGAAGCGCATTTATGCAAAGCAAGAACAAATAGAACTAAGACCTGCCAACTCAACAATGAAATCGATGTGGTATCCTCCAGATCGAGTCCAAATCCAAGGTGTGGTCGTTGGGCTTCTGAGAAAGTTTTAACCTAAACTTCAGAAACCAAAGTAAACAAAATTTAAATACTTTTAAAGAGTGGCGTCGCTCTCTTTGTGCTTCTTTCAGAGAAGTCAGGGATGGGCTCTATCCTTTTGATAAAACAATCAACTCAGCCAAAAGGGATTTTGGCTGATAAGGAGGACTACTATGTCAGCTGCAAAATATATCGATCACGACTTTGAAAACGAACTCATCCCCACAAAAAGAAGATGGAGTGTGGATAAAGAGGTGGAAAATGTGGACCTTATCGAAGATTCAGAAATTGACGCTATCGAAGAAAATTTAGAAATTACTATTTTACGAGAAAAATTCTCTAGCTCATTGTCCTCGCTAGAACAATTGCGCCCTCCTGAGGGTCTCGCAACAGGTATTGATGTCTTTGATGACTTTCTCTTATGGGGGGGACTTCCGAAAGGAGATCTAACTCTGCTCAATGGAAAATCCGATGCTGAAGCCACTTCTCTGGCCACCTCAATTTGGATGAACACCGCACAAAAAATTCATGCTGAAAACAAGGCTGTCGCATGGATCAATTCAGATTCGGAGCTCTTAACTAGTGATTTAGTGCAAAAGAAATTTAATTTAAAAAAACTCTCAACCGTTAAAAGACCCAAAGAGGATCAAAAAGAAGCTCAAAATATTTTTGAAGTTCTGCAAGAGCTGATCAGTAGCTCCTTGTTTGAACTGGTTGGCTGTCACTTACCAGAAACATTATTAAAAAATCAGCAATTACAAAAACTAAAAAAGCTTGCCCGCATTCATCAAGTCGCTTTGGTTATTATCAGCCCGGCAAAACAATGGGCCAACCATCCTCTTTTTAGCCTGGTCATCGACTGTGCTCGTGATTTTTTTACTGTTAAACGTGCTCTTCATCGTCCAACACCATTTTTCATACAAGGGAGTGTCATTCATGCGAATTTTAGGAATCAATTTACAAGTTCCGCAAGATCCTTCGTGTGCTGAAGCCTTTCTCAAAATCAGTCCGCGAGTAAGGTTTAGATATCCATGTTTTGTGTTTATCGATATTGAGCCTGAGCCAACAGGCGATCCCTTGCATTTATCTCATCTGGCGCATTTTTCTTCTTCTCATTTCTCTGCCTTTAATTCTTTTGACGGAGGAGAGACTAAAATTTTAGAAAAAGCTCTTAAAATCGCAAAAGTTTTTGAAACCTCAGAAGCGAGCAAGGTGACTGTGGCGATCGCAGATACAGCTCCTCACGCCCAAATGCTGACGGAGTTTAAACCCTCGATAATTACAAAACAAGGGTTTGATTACGAGATTATGAATACTCTCCCCATTCAAAGCCTGCGCTCCCTCGAGGGCCTTGAGGCCTGGCAACACACTTCAGAGGTTGATCATGTTATTTCATTTTTTCAAATGCTGGGCATTCACCGAGTTCAAGAAGTTATGCACTTCAAGCTCGCCTCTTTTCGCGAGCGCTGGGGCGACTTTGGAGCAAAACTTTGGAACCGTCTGCATCAAAAAGAAATTCAAATCATCCCCACGCTTGAAACACGAGAGCCCCTCTGTGCAAATGCATATTTTAATAAGCCCATTAACACCATAAACCATCTGCTGAGCGAGCTCACCCCCGCTCTCGAAAGTCTTTTTTTGCGACTGGATGGATTGGACCGATTGGCACAAAAACTTCATCTCATGTTGTCCTGCGAGTACTTTGAAATAAAAAGATTTGTCAGCATTGAACCAGTAGCAGCTAATCGAGACTTTGAAGTTTTTCGTGATCTACTCTTGCGGAAAATAGATGATCTCAACCTTGAAAACCCTATTCGACAAATTGAAATCGAAATAGAAGACATCCCAGAAAAGTCCCAACAGTTAGATTTTCTTGAGCCTCATGGGCAAACAGAAAATCAATGGCAACGACTTGTTAACTTTGCAAATCAATCGATTGCAGATTCAGGGAGTTATTTAAACCAGCCCTTAAGATGATCAAAGTAAGTCACTGAAAAAGCATAGTCTTCAATTTTTTCTTCAGAGACCCAAACATTGCCGGCCTCACAGACTCCTGGTTTTCTAAAAAAATCTCCCTTGTAGTTTAAATTGCTACAAGTTGTCCCCCATGAATTTCGAATCTGTAGCTCACAAGCCTGAGTCTCGTCATTCCATCGTCGTCCCACGATCACCGAGGCGTGAGCGTTCTTCATATCTACTGGCGCATGATCCTGATCAAAAAGAGCCATTGAATAGTTGATACCAATGATTTGCTTTTGATCCAAAACTTGGTGAATCTTAAAAAGCAAAGGCGCCGCCCACAAATGCCACGCGGCTCTGTCTAGAACACGCACAGAAACCTTTCTCTGAACCGGCAAAAACTGCTCTCTGCATAGCCCTCGAGCTAATAAAAACGGAAAGCTCTCGACCGTCGAGTTTTTCAATATACCAAAAAGCTCTACCTGCCTTAGTCTGGACAGTGGGTTGTCTGCACTTTCGCGAATCTGAGCATGATCATTCGTTAGAGATTGTCCTTGTGTCTGATCAAAACGAACTTTTAAATCTATTAATTCCTGAATCGTCGACAGCTTCATGTAGTTGTCTCGATAAAAAATTTCCCTATCCAATGAGATCGGGCACAACCCCAGCGCTTCTGAGTTCAAAAGAGCTTGGTTGATCCACCCACTCATATGATCCGCGGAAGCACCAATGTTGTAGCTATTTGCTAAGGCAACGTAACTTGAAGAGACTGTCTTGCCTTTTAACTCTCTAGCGTATTCGAAGCTCAAAAGATCAGCCGCTGCATTGGCATAACACCAGCCCAATTCTCCCTGGTTGCGAATAGGGCCTAAAGCCGGTCTCAAATCCACAGGTGTACAACTTGTTTTCATCTGTCGATAAGACAGACGCGCAGAGACCTCAGCCAGGCCTTCAATTGAAAATAAAAGCAAAAGGAGCAACGTTCCCAATCGAATTTTTATCACATGAAACTAAAGAGCAAAGACCCAGCCAGTTATTGACTTAACCCGCGAGCACTTCAAGGCTGAAGCCGCGGCCTTAGGGTCACTTTTAGTTTGCACATATAATTATAAGACTGATCGTCTACAACCAAACTACAAACTAAAAAGGGAGCCATAGCTCCCTTTTTAAAATTCTTGAATTTTATTTCTGCCTACTCGCCTTTGCCTGGTTTGTACCAGCAAAGAGGACGAAGACCCAACTTGTAGCCATCTGAAGCAACACAAACTCCAACTTTAGGATCTGTGTCTGAAGTGTCGTCTAGATACGGCTTAGCGCAAAGACTTGCTTGAAAATATGTATCCAAGCGGCACTGAGATTTTGGATGAGCGTCAAAAGTCACTTTCACAACTGATTTGTCAGGAGTGTCAAACTTCGGAGCCGGTCCACCAAAAGCTGCAAACAAATCAGCTAATGACTTTCCTGCCATACCAATTCGCAAGCAAAGTGCTTGATCCGCAGAATCGCGATGAGCTGCTAAGCAAGAGCTTTGAACTGTTGGATCAATTGATGGATCAGCCAATCGTGAACGATTCGTGAAACCTGCAGGGATCTCAGGAGACTCTGTGATCACTCGGCGCATACATTTCATTGTACCCCAGTAATCAGCTTGGCCCTCATCGGCCGCCCAATCACGTCCAGCATTGTACTTAGGAGCGCCACCGAGTTGATGACCCAACTCATGACAAACAACCAACATGAAAGCATCTGGAGTCACTGCCGGATGACGAGCTAAACCACCAAACATGTGCAAAGACCAAGTTGAACCTTGTCGGTCCGCAAAAGCATTTACAGTGTCGTCACTCCAACGTTTTTCAACATTCAAAGTGCCGCCTTTTTTTGCGACAATCGGAGCGTAAACCGATGAAACGCGATCAATGATTGCACCAAACATTTTTTCGTCGATGCCGTTGAGGCTTTTCGTGAACATATTGATGCGCATGTTGTTCGGCGGAAGAATCCCCGACTTGCCATCGACATCGCATGCCATTGCTGCCGGTGATATGAATGCCATCCCCGACATCATAGCTGCGAGCAGCATAGATAAAGCTGATTTTCGTACTTTTTGAGTCCCTCTAGTTGCTTTCATCACTTCCCCTCCCTGTGATCGATCGCTTTGTGGCAGGGATCAAAGCACAGCGTATGAAAATCTTGCAATTAAAATCACCATGAAATTATTCGATACGTTTAGAAGAAGTTTCTAATACCTCGACATCAACAACTTGCGCGTCTCTTTCAGAAGGATTTTGTCCCATCTGAAAACCACTGGTAGCTCCAAAGCCACCGCCAAAACCTCTTCCAAAATTTGAAAAAACTCTGAAGCTTCCACGCGCTAAACCCCTTGCCATAATGATGCGTAGATATAAAACGATTAAGTGCCTGATACCAGGGAGAATTAAGCAGATTCCGATAACATCAGAAATGAACCCAGGAATGAATAAAAAAAAGCCTCCAAGAAACACCAAGCCGCTATGCATTACTGAGCTGCCGGGGACCTCGCCACGAGCAAAACTTTTTTGCACTGCCATCACCACTGAACGCCCCTGCATAAACATGATGAGGAGTCCCAAAACTCCTGAACTAAACATCATCAACATGACGTCCATGAAGGAATAGAGCTGGCACATCTTGATAAACACATAAAGCTCAGCCACCGGAAAAATCAGAATCAGCAGGATTGGCATCAGAACTTAAGCTCCACAACAACCGGACAATGATCTGAGCCCTCGATGCTATCTAAAATGTCGGCGCTCAGCAGATGCGGCTCGAGATTTTTAGAAACACAGATGTAATCAATTCTCCATCCACGATTCTGAGTGCGGGCCAGCTCACGATAGCTCCACCATGAAAAGCGCTTGACCTCATCCGCATGAAATTTTCGGAAGGTGTCAACAAAGCCTAGCTTCAAAAAATCTTCAAACCAAGCTCGCTCCTCTGGCAAAAAACCACTCTCTTTCGAAAGACGAACGGGGTCATACACATCCAGCTCGCGATGAGCCACGTTGTAATCTCCGACGACAATAATTTTTTTTCTGGCAGCCAACTCTTTTTGTAGATGAATATTGAGATCTTTTAAAAATTTTTGCTTGAACAGATGGCGCTCGTCTCCCGAGCCCCCATTTGGAAAATATATATTATAGAGATCAAAGTGCTCATGGGTGGTCCAAACGATACGGCCCTCTGAATCGTACTCCTGATGACCAAATCCCTTTTGAATATTCAACGGCTTCTTCGTTAAAAAAGTCGCAACACCCGAATAGCCCTTGCGAACAGCCGAGGACCAAAAGCTAAAATCGTAGCCCAAGGTCTGGGCCTCTGGCTCCACTTGCTCAATGTGAGCCTTAGTCTCTTGCACACAGAAAATATCAGGCTCTTCTGTGAGCAGAAACTCATTCAGATTCTTTTTATAACAAGCGCGGATACCATTGACGTTCCATGACACGATCTTCATGCGACATGATTTGGCTTAAATTTCGAATTGTGGCAACCTCAATTTCTCAATATCGCAGCTCAAAAACGAAACAAACAGCCCAAAGGCCGACACCAACAACAGGAGACTTTATGCCAATGATCTATCAGCCAGCCCCGCAATTTTCTGGTGAAGCCGCATTCGACAATGGCGAAGTCAAAAAGATTTCTCTCTCGGACTACAAGGGCAAATACCTTGTGCTGTTTTTTTATCCTCTAGATTTTACTTTTGTTTGCCCCACAGAAATCACTCAGTTTCGCGACCTTCTGAAAGAGTTCAAAACCGCGGGAGCCGAAATCGTGGGCTGCAGCATCGACTCTGTGTATTCACACAACAAATGGATCAAAGATGATCTTGGCAATTTGGGATATCCACTTCTTTCAGATCTGACCAAGCGAATCTCTAGGGACTATGGTGTTCTGCTTGAAGACGCAGGCATTGCGACCCGCGGAACGATCATCATCGACCCCGAACAAAAAATTCAGTACATGGGAATTCACAACACATCTATTGGCCGCGATGCCAACGAAATTTTGCGAGTCGTTCAAGCTTTACAATCAGGCGAAATGTGTGGTGCCGGCTGGAAAAAGGGCCAAGCCTTTATCAAAGGATAGCCAAAAGTTAGCTTCGATCTCAACTCTTTGACCTAGGAATTTCATTGTCTCAGATTCGCGACAAATTTTTAAAGCAGCTCTCGCAAGATTTTACGGCGCTCAATACAGAGAAGATGGGTCCGCTTGTATCAGAGAACCTACTGTCTCCTTTTCAGGTCGAGCTACCGGCCAATCTTTTGAAACAGGCCCAAGAGTTTGTCCATGTTGTCTACAAGATCAGAAACAGCCAAAGCTATAAAAATTTGCTCTCCTCCGAAATCAACGAGCGCGGTCTGATCGATCCAGGCAATAAAGCCATAGCGATGAGCTACGATTTTCACGTCAGCAGCGATGGAAATCTTAAACTCATTGAGATCAATACCAATGCTTCATTTTTGGCCTTGAGCCATTGGCTTTATCTTGCGCACGAGATGGCACCGCCCGTGAGCGATTTTTCAATCAATGAAGTGAAAGAAAATATTCTTGAAGAGATTAAGCTTTTCGGGCGAGCCACAGATCACCCTCACGTTAGCATCGTCGACGAAAAGCCTCAAGAGCAACGTCTTTACGCTGAGTTTTTGTTGTACCAAGAACTAATGACGAGCTGGGGTTTTAAAGCGCAAATTCAAAATGTCAGTGAGGTCTCGACCGCAGCAGACTTTATCTACAACCGCTACACTGATTTCTACTTGCAAGATGAAAAATCAAAAACTCTCTTAGAGATGTATAGAAAAAAAGATTGCTGCTTTTCTCCAAACCCTTTCGAGTATTTTCTATTGGCTGACAAGCAGAGGATGATCGACCTGCGCCAACCTGACTTTGTTTCTCAGCTGGAACTTTCAAGCGAAGATCAAAATATACTTTGGCGAAATTTACCGGGCGCTGAAGAGCTCACCCCGGCCACCGCTGAAAAAATCTGGAGCGCACGCAAAGGGTTTTTCTTTAAACCCAAACGTTCTTTCGGCGCCAAGCAATCGTTCAAGGGAGCTTCGATCAGTCGCAAAGCTTTTGACGAGTTGCCCTCGCAAGGATTTTTGGCGCAAGAGTATGTGCCCGCTCCAGAGAGAAAATATTTCACACCTGAGGGCGAACAAAGTTTTAAGTACGATCTTCGATTTTATGTTTATCAAGATCGTGTTCAATCCGTGATTGCCAGACTTTACCAGGGACAAGTCACAAATCTGCGAACCCCTTATGGGGGCTTTGCTCCGGCTTTCTTTAAATAGAGTAAAAATTCTATTTTTCACTCGCTATTTTGCTTGCCTTCTAAGCGGCTTGAGTTCAACAACAAGGGCCCAACAAAAGAAGGTGAATCCATGAGCATCGCAAAAAAACTGATCTCGACTTCATTCATTAGCTTAACAATAAGTCTCCTTTTTTCGGTCCTGACTTTTGCAATCAATCCCGCTCAAAAGGGTTATGTTACATTGCCTGACGGAGTAAAAAGATACGCTGAGTACACAGCTCCAACTGGCAATAAACCAACAGTGATTTTAATCAATGGTCTAGTCTATGAGATGGACCGCTGGCAGCCCTATTCTGAGTCTTTCAAAAAGGCAGGCTACGGAGTTCTTAATTACTACTTCCGCGGTCAGCATCTAACTCTTAAAAAAGAAGCTGAGGGTGGCAAAACTCCTGCCTTTTTTCAAACCGGTCTTGAGTCAAAAAATTTCGGCGTTGAGCTTGAAGCTCTGACCACGCAGCTTAAACTAAAAGCTCCCTTCATCGTTGTGGGTCTTTCTTACGGAGCTAATATTGCTGCTCAGTTTGCAACCCAGTTCCCGACAAAGGTTTCAAACTTATTTATCATGTCACCTCTGGTTCAACCGCTTTCAGCTTATGATCCTGCTGGCGCATGGTTGGGCTGGAATTTAGACGCTATCAAACTTTGGTGGGGGCCCATCTTTGGACCTACATTCTACGAAATGGCCTACCAACAAATTTATCGCAGTTATCTTAATCAACGAATTGTGCCAGAGCGAGTTCCACCAGAGCTTTCGCAAATGGTTGAAGTTTACAAAGAATCCTCTTTTCAGTTGGTTCGCGCTGTTCGTGATTTTGATCTTAAGAAATTTCATTTTGAAAAACTTAAAAAAGGCACTGTTCACTTTTTTCTAGCTCATGAAGAAGATCAAAAAGTATTTGCCGATCAAGTTGCAGCTTTTGACTCTGTGGCCTCTAGCTCTAAAGGAATTCTGGTCTACTTGCCACAAGCCGCTCATGCGATTCCAGACACCCATGGCGCTGCCGCTGCTGAACTGACAAACATGTTGTTGTCTTCTGAATCAAAGTTGAAGGCAGGCGCTAAGTACTACGTGGATGACAAGGGTCAAATTCTTGTCTGGAAGAACTAACGACAACATCTTCTCGTTATTCGACAATATTAAAAAGATTTTCAAGGCGACCCTCAAAAGTCGCCTTTTTTCATTTAAGATTCTCTTCAGTTCCCTGGACTAAAGACGAAAATTAGAGCGTCCCACTTAAGGACAGTTTAAAAAAGCCGATCAGGTCAACGATCGAGTTTTTACTGACTGGGTCATAAAGCCGGAGAACCAGCTCGCAATGGGTGCTAGACAAACTAAAAAGCCAAATCTCAAGTCTGCATCTACGGCTTCACCGAGCGCCAAGCAATACACTTCCTTTGATCAACTCGATGGAACTCATCCTTGGATGGATGTCATCCCCGACGGATATGTTCCTTACCGCGTTCGCGAGCTCGGGCACGGCGAGGTCACTTACTTCAATTATGTTTTGGCCAAAGAGATGGGTTTGATTCCGTCAGATCACCTCAGCGCTATGACAGAAAATCTAAAAGAAAAAATCGTGAAGACATTTTCTTTACAGATTCTCAATGAATACGACGAGATCAATAGCCTCAAAGGGCATGGCAAAATTGATCCCGCAACGATCAAGCCCAATAAATTTATGGCTTCAAGATATTTGCAGCTCCAGCATGCAAACAAACAAGGTAAAACTTCGGGCGACGGGCGTGGAATCTGGAATGGAACTGTTGAGCACCGCGGCCGCGTGTGGGATGTCAGCTCCCGCGGAACCGGCGTCACATGCCTAGCGCCAGGAGCGGTCGAGGCCAATCGTCCGCTTAAAACGGGCGCTGCAGAGTTTGGTTACGGTTGTGGTCAAGCCGAGATTGATGAACTTTACAGCGCGGCGATCATGGCTGAGATCATGCATCTTCAGGGCATCCCTACGGAGCGCGTGTTGTGTATCATTGATCTTGGCAAAGGCTATGGAATTGGAGTCCGAGCAGCTCATAATCTTTTAAGACCTGCTCATTTATTTATGTACCTAAAGCAGTCTCGCTTTGAAAATCTTAAGGCTGGTGTGGACTACCTTATCGATAGGCAAAATCAAAATGGCCAATGGAATATTAAGTCAAAGCACAGCCTGTCTCGCTTTGACGAAATGGCCGAAGAGATTTGTAAATCATTTGCAAAGTTCACAGCCCTCTTAGATATCGATTACATCTTTGCTTGGCTTGATTGGGATGGCGACAATGTGCTGGCTGACGCTGGCATTATTGATTATGGAAGTGTCAGACAATTTGGTATTCGCCATGATAACTATCGCTACGATGATGTCGAAAGATTTTCGACCAATCTGAATGAGCAACGAATGAAAGCTCGATTGATGGTCCAAGTTTTTGTGCAAATGGCTGATTATCTTAAGACAAAAAAGAAACGCCCTCTTAAAGAATTTGCAAAACATCCCACGGTTTTAAAATTCAACCAGCGCTTTGCAGAGGCTCGCAATCACCGTTTGCTCTATAGAATCGGCTTTAATGCGGCTCAACGTGATTTGATCTTAAAGCAAAAAGACCTATTTATATGTTTTGACCGTGAGTACAGCTACTTCGAACGAGCCAAAGTCAGCGGCGCCAAACAAAAAGTTCCAGATGGAGTCAACAAGCCGGCTCTATTTAATATGCGAAATATTCTGTTTTCTCTGCCTGCACATTTTGCTACTGAGGGCCTCAGCCGCCCGATCAGCGATGATGTTTTTTTCAAGTCTATACTTTCTAGCTTTGCTAAAACTCGAGACACCAAAATCAGAAGTAAGCACTGCTCGCACATTCAGAACTTTCAAAAGCTTTACGCGAAACTTGTTGAAGTAGCCGCTGGCACCCAAAAGCCCCAACAAATTATAAAAGGAATCTCGCAACGAGCACAAAAGCTCAACCGTGAGGATCGCATCACTGGCAATGCGCTGATTCAAATTGTATTTGAAATTATGGCCCAAGTGAAAAAGGGTATGGCCGTCAGTGATATTCAAAAAGTGATCGACCAATTAATTTTTAGTTACCAAGACATGCCCGAAGTACCAACATCTCGCTTTTTTAACAACAAGCCACGTTTGGTCATTCGAGCAGATCTTTACTCAAAAATTTTAGATCACGTTCAGTCTCATCGCGAAGACATTTGATCGCGGATCCACTGACGGATGACAGGATATTCTTCTTCTTTTAGCACATGACTCTTGTTGGACTCGACCCAGTCTACTTTAAGACCTACTTGCTTGAGTTTTTCGACACCAAACTTTGTTGTCTCAATTGGCAAGATGTCATCGCGTTTTCCGTGAGTGAAAAGCCATGGAGTTTTTTTAGAGGACACATTTAGCTGCGTCCTCCATCTCGGAAAAAAATGAAAATAGCCACTGATACCGATAACGCCCGCCAATTTTTTAGGAAAATTAAGAGCTACATCTGCACTCACAAGACACCCTTGCGAAAAACCAAACAGAAAGATGTTTTCAGCTTTCCATCCTTGAGCGATCACTTCGTTTAACAACCCCGTGACGCGCTCACGAGCGACTAACACATCGTCTTTCATGTACGGCGGCTCTTTGTACCAGCTGTAGCCTCCCATAAACTTCATGGGAGCATCTATAAGAAGATAGTTCATGTCTTTAAGGCCGAGTTCTTCATCAAAATGCATAAAGGGTTTTGAAGAGTCCCCTTTGCCATGCAAAACAATCATCAATTTTTCAGAGGGCTTGCGTGACTTGATAAACTTCACGTCAAAAATTTTTGACT
>CANCBY010000033.1 GCA_947374445.1 Pseudobdellovibrionaceae bacterium | reverse complement strand
TTATTTCAGTTATAGATTCGGGGCCTGGCATTGATCCTGAAGTCGCAAAGAAGATCATGCAGCCATTTTTCACAACCAAGCCCATCGGCAAAGGGACAGGGCTGGGTCTTAGTATCTCAAAAGGTATTATTGAAGCTCATCGGGGGAGTCTGAACATTGACCTTGAAAGCCGGAATACAGCATTTGTTATTCGGATTCCGTTGATTACGAAAAGTCATTTAAGCTGAGCCAAGCGCCATGCGGACTCGATCAAAAAAAGTCTTGTAGCAGAGGAGCACTTTCCGACTTAACTCCGTCTCATCGGTGGTCGGTAAATTGATTTCTCAGATTCGTTACCTCGGAGATAAGAAACGCGATTCAATACAAGACGGCAGAGGCAAAAAATTGAGGCAAAGTGAAAAACTTTGTATCGCGGTTAATAGCTCTTGGTCCAGATAGGGTTTGCAAATGTTGGCTGAATATCTTGTATAGCTCCAGATAAAAACGCCAGAGCATTTTCAAAAGCCTTAAGCCCACCCGAAGCTTGTTAAGATTTTGTCAGCGCGAGGGTCGGCGTATAAACTTTTTTGATAGATTTTTTTGAATTAGCTCGCGATTTGTTGTTTCGGAAGAAAGACTACTATTTTCGTGTTTTTGCAATTATTGTCGATAGAGATCCGGCCTTTATGGCGATCAATAATTCCTTTTGAGATACTGAGTCCAAGCCCTGTGCCTTTGCCAATTTCTTTTGTCGAAAAAAAGGGTTGCATGATTTTTTCTTGAAGCTCTGTGGGTATTCCGCTTCCACTATCGGTCACGCTAATCTCAATAAAGTTTCCGGCATCTAAGGCCTCTATATGGATCCATTTGTCGCTCAGCTTTTCAACTGCATCATATGAGTTGTTCAGGAGATTAACTAAGACCTGTGAAATTTCGGTGCTGCGGCACTCGACTTCGAGTTGAGCCTTTAGGTCTTCAGAAATTTTTACTCTCAAGTCAATACCGTGATTTGTAAACTTCTCTCGACACAAAGACAGAGTATCATCAAAAATATTTGTAATTAGAATTTTTTGGTATGGATCACGTTGTCCGTCGGCAGCGAAAGCTCTGAGGCCAAGAATAATTTTTGAAATTCGGGAGACTGTTTTATCAACAATATCTACAGTCTTTAGTATTGCATCAGTGTCAATGTCTCCGTCTTTGGCTCTGCGCCCGAGTTGTTCCATGCGCATTTGAATAATAGCTAATGGAGTGTTAATTTCATGGGCAACGCCTCCTGCCATTTCGCCTAAAGCCGCCATTTTTGAGTTGTTAACTACTTGAGCTTGAGCTTTTTGTCTTTCAGAGATTTCAACTTGCAAGAGGTTATTTATTTTCTCTAGCTCACGCATAGAATCTAAATTTGTAAGTGCTTGTGAAGCCAGTGGTGCAAATCGGGTGGAAAGGCGTAGGTGTTTTTCAACAAAAAAACCTTTTGCGGAATGGGTACAAATTAGTATGGCCGAATTAGGGTGATCTCTCAAAAGAACATGCAGAGCGGAGCAAACATTTTGTTTTGCGGCTGCGGGTTGCTCTTGCCACTCAGAAATGGCTGAAACGTCAAAGAAAGCCAATGGCTTGCCGATTGAAATTCTTGTCATTGCTTTGTCTAGCCGCCAGGTCATATTTTTAAAACGATCTGAAGTGGAAGCTACGAGCTGGAGATTTTTTTCGTTGGATGTAAGAATGAATGCGTCTTCAAAATTTATTAGATTTCTTAAGACCGCGAGCATTTTGCTAAACATTTTTTCGCGGTCATCAAAATTGGTAAGAACATTCAGCCCAGCTAAAAGAGTTTCAGTCTCTAAGCGAAGATCGCGTTCTTTGGCATTGGCTCTTTCTAGATCTAAAAGAGCTTCGCGCAGCTGTTCTGATTTTTCATTTGGCTTGAATTGACTCATGTAAGATACGCCTTTTTATCTTTATTTTAAGAAGACCAAAACTGAGATCATTAAGTTTCCATGACGATTTTCACCGCCTAAAAAACAGCCTTGCTCGCCAAAAGTGAAAGCTCCTAAAAATGGAGTGTTACTGCCAAGCCCTTTTTTGAAGCTTGCAATAACTTCTGGTATTCGATCTTTCACCGTGAGCATGCAGCCCGCACAATAGATGATCAGAGCTCCAGCAATTTTTGATGAATCTAAATCTCCGGATCTTAATGCCGAGGCCACCACTCTTTCGGCTCGATGAATGAGACTTTCGTGGCTTCCATGCATAAGGTACATTTGATCTCCTTGCTGAACATCGCTAAACATAGTCATTCCGCGATCAGCTGTCACACTGTCGGGATGTGATAGCTGAAAATAGGGGATGCCACCAGTCGAGCCGACAATTCGACCGAGCGGATGCAGAGAGCTTTTCATGAGGATATTGCCGCCGCTAACAAGTTCGGCATTGAGCCCGCCGCCAATCCATTCATTGTAAACATCTGCTGCTGGCCGACCATCAAGCTCTTGAATTGTGCGATCAAAGCCTTTTACAACGACGGCTTTGGTATCTGTTGGGTCATAGCCACTGTGAAATGAAAATACGACGCCAGTTGAAGCAAACATTACGCTTACTACGACTGAGTTTGCATAAACTTGATCGTGTGCAAACTGTTTCCATTGGCCGGAGATTGTATTGTCTGCTGAGCTGCCGCCGCTGATAGGCACATTTGGACCAAAAAGATCGGCTATACCAAGAAGAACCTCTTCTTCTTGGCCTGGAGCTGCCATCACCCAAACCATGCTGGGTGTCTCGCCTTGGCGCTGAGCATTGAGAAGAGCTTTTTCGCTAGCAGAGTAGGCAGCGGTTCTGGCTCCTTGAGACAGTTCCGCAGCTCCAACGCCGTAAGAGCCTTCGGGGTCAGAGATTCCAATCAGAGCGAGGCCTTTGTCATTTTCACAGTGAAAACCTTGATCGGTCATAACACCGAGGCAAGATGTTCCACCATGAACAGGGATACCAGGGGCTAAGCACTTGAGTGTGTTCAAAATAGTGGGCGAGTCGTAGGTGACTGAACTATGAACAATAATCAGTTGTGGCTTTGTTCCCAATTGAGACGCCATTTGTTCATAGGCTTGTGTCATAGCTTTTGTCGGATCTTGATTGCATGAAAATGCAGAGGCTAACTTCACGAAATTCTCCTTTAATGGAACTACATTTTGTCTCTAGTACTGTACAGATTGCTGTAGAGATGCATTTACCTCAACGTATTATATTTAAAGTATATTACTATATTGATGTAAGGACCTGCTCTTCAAGCAGTTTTAACATTTTTTTTCGATCTATCGGTTTTTCAATTAATGCTTGTGCCCCCATTTTAAGAGCTTCGGCTTCGGTGAGGTCAGCAAAGCCAGTGGCTAAAAGTACAAATGGTATGTCGGTGTGATTTTTTCTAAGACTTTGCAATAGTTCAATACCTGTTCCGTTAGGCATTCGAACGTCTGAAACGACAATTTCAATTCCTTCTGTTTTGACAATCTTAAGAGCATCAGTCCCATTTTCTGCTTCAAAAATGATGCAGCCGCGACGATTAAGGTCAAAGATGATAGCACTGCGCAATTCAGGTTCATCATCTACGACGAGAACTTTTTTTCCCTTTAGCGGTGAATCGATCATATTATGCCACTTCCTTTGGTGAAGAATTCGGCTCTTGAGCTTTGGGCAGTAGTATTGTAAAACACGTATTAGAGCGTAATGAGTCGTAGAACATTTTTCCTTGATGGGATTCGATGATCCCTTTTGATATGCTGAGGCCAAGACCAGTTCCTTTTCCAATTTCTTTTGTTGTATAAAATGGTTGCATCATTTTATCTTGAACATCTTTGGGTATTCCATGGCCACTATCGACAATGCAAATCTCCCAAAACGGGTGTCGATCCGCAATTTCGATGTGAATCCATTTATTTTTAAGCTCAGAAATTGCATCATAAGAATTGTTGAGAAGATTTAAGATAACTTGGGAAATTTCAACAGCCCGACACTCAAGACTTAAGTCTCCAGGCAACGAGTTTTTGATTTCTAGCTGAACCCCATGCAGCGTAAATCTCTCATTACAAAAACTGAGAGTGTCTTCGATGATGTTTTTAAGTGAGGCGATCTGTGCTGGCGCGATCTTTCCGTCTCTGGCGAAAAAACGAAGTCCACTTACGATTTTGCCGATTCTATCAGTTGTTTTTCTAATTGCCGCAAGTATTTTAGCGATATCAAGTTCTTTGATTGAGCCATCGGCAAGACACTCTTCAAGTTGGTCTACACGAAGGCTAATAACGGCAAGTGGGGTGTTGATTTCGTGAGCAACTCCACCTGCCATTTCACCCAATGAAGACATTTTAGCCGAAGAGATAAGGGCCTGCTGCTGTTGAATAATCGTTTCTTGAGATTTTTCAAGTTCTCTTGTGCGGTCTCGTACTTTGTCCTCAAGGTTTGCATTTGCGTCGGTGAGGCTTTTTGCTGCTCGCCAGAGTAAAATGATATTATATAAAATGAAAAGTAAGAATAGAGTGCAGGCACCAAAAAGAAGCTGTCGGTAAGTATTAGCGCTGCTTTCTGCTTTGCTATAGCTTTGAAAATAACTTTTTCTGATGTCCTCCAGCAATTGACTCGAATTTGAATTCACGATGTCCTTTGTCAGTTCATCGAGGCGTTCCTTGGTCTCGAGGATTCGTGATGCATGCATTGCTGCAACAGCGACTTCGTTAGAGTCTTGTTGTGATTTACCAAGGGTAGATTCTCGTTTTAGTAGCGCTTCCAGTTTTGATTTTGCTTCAGGCGTAGAAATCAAAGCATACGCTAGACTCAGGTTTATAATTTGGTCTTTGAGGGTTGCAGTTAGAGTTGTTGGACTTCTCAAAATATTCACATCGGATTTTTCAGCTGCGATCTTTTGCACGAAATAGATAGAGTTTCTTAAGATAGCATTGAGCGATTTGAAACGTTCAACTTTTCTCATTTTTTCGTCAATGGCTGAGCAATAGCCGTCAATTGCGTGATCCAAGGTCACATTAAGAAGCTGATAGAGAGAGGTTTCGCTGCGATGTAGATCGGTGCATACAAGCTCAACTTCTTTTTCGTTATCTACAATTGGATCATACGTCATAAGCAAAAAATTTCTGGATTTAAGAAGATCTTTTTCCAGGGTCGCCTCGACCTGCTTAGCCATCAAAAAAAGTTTAAGGACATCATTGTGACGGTCAGAAAGCTGGCTGTAACTGTGTTGATATAAAAAAATTAAAAATCCGAAAGCTACAAAACCAGAAATAGAAAGAAGGATGTAGCGTTTCATGGTGAAACCGCCTTCATTACGCGCTCAATGATTGGAGGCTTCTCACCGGTCAAGGTTTTTAAAAAAGCTACAATGGAGCTAACTTCATCTTTTGATAGCTTACGACCTAATTGATACTTAGCCATGACTCCAATGGCCTGTTCGAGGCTTTTCGCGGAGCCGTCATGAAAATAGGGGGCAGTGAGAGCTACGTTTCTCAAGCTTGGAACCCTGAAGAGATGTTTATCCAGCTCGTCTTTAGTGATAGAGAAGCGCCCAAGATCTGCTTCCGTGATTTCAGTGCCTCTGTCTTTGAAGTAGTTTCCCATGACGCCCATGGTTTGAAACATATTGCCGCCCACATTCATGCCTTGGTGACAGGCGATGCAGCCATAAGACTTAAATCGTAAATACCCTGACTTTTCGGTTTCCGTCAGCGCTTTTGTGTCACCCTTGAGATAGAGATCAAAACGAGCATTGGATGTCACAAGAGCTCTTTCAAAGGCAGCGATTGAATCTTTGATGTTCTCTTTACTGAGGCCGTCTTTATAATTTTTATTGAAGCGGGCGACGAGCGTTTTATCTTCTTTCAGTTTTTCAATAACCTTTTCCCAGGTGGTGCCCATTTCTTTTGGGTGTTGGATGGGGCCGTCGATCTGTTCTTCCAGGGTTTTGGCTCGTCCGTTCCAGAATTGTCTGAAATTAAATCCGCTATTAAAAACAGTTGGGGCATTAATGTCTCCGAGCACTCCTCCGACCCCCACAGATCTCTCTTTGCTATCGGCACCACTGCTTTGGAGGTTATGACATGAAGAACATGAGATTGTGTTGTCTTTAGACAAACGACGATCTTGAAAGATCGCTCCGCCTAAAAGTGCTTTTTCATCAAATTGAGCATTTTTTACTTCAGGCAAAGGGAGTATCGGTTCAGAGGGGGCTTTGGCTTCTGCTGTAACAAGAGAAGTATAAAATGACAAAGCAATAGCAGCTAAAATAATAGGTAGCCTTCGAGTAGACTTTTGAGAAAATTTTTTTTGTCTAGAATTGCAGTGCCAAAATGAGCTATTCATTTTTTTCGGCCTTTTCCGAGTTTTGTTTTATTCTTTGCAATCGCTGTAGGATTAGTCTCTTCAGACTTTAAAATGTAGCCAAGACCATAGACAGTTTTGAGTACTCCGTTGAAATTAAGTAATTTTTTTCTTAATATAACAATTTGGGAGTCAATGACCCGATCAGTTACGACTTCATTTTTCCAAATATTTTGGATGAGCTCATCTCTTGAAATAACTCGGTCATTGTGTTGTATGAAGTAGCTGAGGAGCTTAAATAAAAACACAGAGAGCTGTTCCTTTTTTTCATCTATTGAAAGTTCGATACTTTCTGGATGAAGTCTTAGATTGGCACATTTAAGTTTTGGCTTTATTGGGGTTACTTCATATCCTGTTGTTTTGTATTCCGTGATCAGAGCCATAGCTCCGATGATTGATCCCTTTGAGTCGAAAAGTGGATTTGCAGCAACTACAACATGAATGGTTGTCCGATCTTTTCTGGTCATAGACATCGTGTATGATTCTGATTGGCCATCACTTCTTTTTTTGATGTTGCCTTGAACTCGAGCCATATTTTCCCGATCAATAAAATCAAATAAAGGGCGTCCCACCATTTCATGAGGGGAGTATCCGACTATTCTGCACAGGCTAGAATTGATGTATTCTGTGATTCCGCTTAGGGATACAATCCATACACCGGCTTCCATCGCTTCCATTAAACTATAGGACGGGAGCTGTAGGCAGGCTCGCACCGGTGAGCTATCTCTTTTTGTTACTTCAGTTCGCTCTAGTTGTTTCATGCAGAGCCTTTCTTTTTCAACACAAGGCTAAGGTCTGTGCTGTCTTGATCTCCTGTCTATAAAAGAGTCAGTAGGCTTATCGGCAAGTTTTTGCCAACATTTAGTACATATTTGAAATAGTAATGGTCCATAATGATAACAAAAAAATATGTACTTCACGAGATCTTAACTTGAGAGTTTTCGATAGTTCTCCGATGTTAAAGAGCAATTAAATTGAGCCAAATTAAAGCCAGAGTTAGAACCACGGAGGAATTATGAAGTTTAAGTTAAGCAAGTCTTTAGCGTTAGCAGCTTTTGCAGTTGCGTTTATGTCGGTAGGTGTGCGCGCTGAGGACACAAAGAAATCCTTGGAAAGTCTTAAGACAATGCTCAATAAATATGGAGAGCCTAAAACTGACGGAGTGGTTACCGTCGGAGATAAGTCGGTGCCTGTTCTAATGTTTGGTAGCAAAAAAGTGAATCTTAATTATGAAGTTGTGGACGCAGTAAAAAAAGTAAATGGCGGCAACGCAACGATCTTCGTCAAAAGCGGTGATGACTATGTCCGGGTCAGTACAAATGTGCTCAAAGATGATGGCACGAGAGCCATTGGCACAGTGCTAGCCAAGAACAAGGCTTATGAAGCTATAAATAAAGGCGAAACATTTTGTGGTGTCGTCGATATTCTTGGAAAACCCTATGATACTTGCTATGAGCCGATTAAAAACTCAAAAGCTGAGACTTTAGGTATTTACTATGTTGGCTACCCTAAATAAGGGGTAATTATGTCAAAAAAGATAATGAAGTTTAAAATGCCAAAGTGGAGAGGTATTGCAGGCCGAGTGGCTGCTGTCGGACTCGTGCCACTGCTTTTGCTGGGTGCTCTTAACATATATATCTTTTTTGAAGTGAGAAAGCTAAATGATAATTTATCTCAACTAGTTTTAAACACGATACCAGCAATTTCAACTGGGATTGAAATGACAGCTGAGATAAATAATATCGATCGTATTTTTTGGCAGGCACAAGCAGAGAACGGCAGCGCTGATAGCGTAACGAATCTTCTTGTTGATGTTGATGCTGCAATAGATCGAATGAACTCCGCATTTGATTTGTACCGAGGATACAGTTTGCCTTCTGCTGCAATAAGCTTGCGTGGTTCGGCCGAGCATGCTTGGGCCAAGGTAAAGCCATCAGCTGATAAGCTAAAAGCGGAGCTAAAAAAGCAAGATTTGGCCAAGGCATCAGTAGTTCACTCTGATGAATTTATTCCTCAGATCACCGCTCTCAAAGAGACCATATCTAATATTGGCTTAAATAATTCAAATTTTTTAGAGGCCTATAAAAAGAATGCAACAGCTGGTATTCTTCAAGCTTTGATTTTTGGGTTTACTTCTACAATTTTAATCTCAATTTTCATATCGATATTTTTGATGCGTAAACCAATGTTTGAACTGGTGGAAACAGGGGATTTGTTGGGTGATGCTGGTGTCTCATTGCTAGAGACCAGTCAGAAAATTAAAAGATCGAGTGATAGCATTGGTCACTCGATTGCAGAATCTGCATCTCTAATTCAGGGTACGGGGTCGTCGACGGAGGAGCTGGAGGCGATGGCAAAACGTAGTTCTGAAACATCGGCATCTGCTCAAAAGATGGCGGCTGACTGTGAGAATAAGGCTGTTCAAAGTTTTGATGAGATCAAAAAACTTGTGACGGCTATCAGTGAAATTGAAGCGAGCTCAACGCAAATGCGAAACATTGTTTCGGTGATTGATGATATTGCCTTTCAGACAAATCTTTTGGCTTTAAATGCTGCTGTTGAAGCTGCACGAGCTGGTGAGCAGGGGCGAGGCTTCGCGGTTGTTGCTGATGCTGTTCGAACATTGTCACAAAAAAGTTCAGTTTCATCTAAAGAAATTGCAGATTTAATTATTTTAACACTTTCAAAAATTGAAGTAGGATCGGCAATTGCTAGTGCCACGGCGAAGTCTTTGACTGAGGTGGTGGGGCAAATTAAAGATATGAGTCAAATGAATCAGTCCATCTCGCAGGCAACAGAGGAGCAATCAAGTGGAATTGCAAATATCAATAAGGCTATGAATGAACTCAATAGTCTTATGCAGGGTAATTCCGTTGAAGCAAAAAATGCAGGTGAGGCCTCAGATGTGCTAATGACGAATTCTGAGACTTTATCTCAAATTACGGGTCGAATCAGAACTGTTGTTGGTAGGTGATGAAAAATGCTGTTGTGCTTTGGACGGGTGGCAAGGACAGCTGTTTAGCTCTCCATTTATCCAAGTATAAGTATCACATTAAGGCGCTTGCGACATTTGTTCCGGCGGGCGAGGGCGAGTTTCGCGCTCATCCTCAATCTGAGATGAGAGATCACGATGGTCTTTGACTCTCCCTATTTCCATAGCTGCTAAGAGCTCTAAGCTGATGGCAATAGATTTCTAAAATATTGCCATCAGCTTAATTTAAAAAATTATTAAAGTTCAATTTGTGCCGAAGTCTCGTAAGCCAGATCTAAAAACTTCTTTTGCTCAAATTTATGAATATCGGTCAGGATACCAGTGTAAATCGAACTGCATTGATCAATACTTTTTGCAATGAGTGGAAGTAGGTTTGCTGGGCAAGCATTTAAATGAGGCAACGCATTTTCGAAATGATCAACATCGACCTCACAGTGAAGTCTTAAAAAGCTGGTGGCCTTTTCCCCGTACCGTGCGATCACTCTTGGATATATCTCTCGCAGCCTTTTTGCTGCAAAACCTTCAAGAGTTAACGAATATCCTAGTATTGCCATTGGATGCTCATTCTCTATAAGGTATGTGAGTGTCTGATAGAAAAAAGATGTGTGCGGAAGCTCTGTAAATTGCTGTGGGCTGTAGCCAAGGCTTTTTAGATCACTGAGGGCTAAAAGCTCGTGCTTTTTTTCTTCTTTAGCTTCTTCAATAAGGCGCCAATGGAAGCTATCCTCAGTTATGGGTTTTGTTCGTGCTGATGCCAGCGCAAGTTGTCTCGTCGTCCATTGGACGTAGAAAAAGCTTTGCGCGAGCCAGTTGGCATAGTGCTTTTCGTCTTCCCACAGAAAATTCTGAGCCTCATCGGCAATCTCATCAATTGCTCGAAGCATTTTTTTAAAAACTAAGTCCGAATTGATCTCGTTCATAGGGCCTTCCTTTGATTGGTGTTTGCGCATTTGAATTTGATGGAATGAAAATCTTATCGTGCCAAAGACTTTTTATTTGAGAGTAGTTATCGTGCGATTTAAGGGTGGAGTTATCAGGGCCCGTAAAGTAAACAAAATCTGATGGTTCTCCTCTAATTTCTAGCCCCCGCACAATAGCTTTTGCACCAAGACGATAGGTGAGGTCGTTTGTTTTTCTAGTGTTTCGTGTATATGAGATCATGAGGGAGCTAACGCTCTCATTCATTCTCACGAGAGCTAGTCCTAAGATTATGTCTGACAATCTAAACTTGCCTCGAAACTCCGGTGCAACAGCTAGGTATCCAAATGACAATACTGGATGTCCTGCAGAAAGCGCTGTAATTTTATTAAGGATATCTTCGGGGTAATTTAGAAAGTAATGTTGCGCTTTGTGCACTGTGCTTTCTAGATCAAAGTAATCCAGGAGCGCACAGGCAACAATTCTATTTTTGTAAACTAAACATGTGACCTCTTCATGCCGACAGAACTCATCGCTGGTCATTGAAAAAGGAACACCAATTTCAAGAAATGCATTGGACCAATGGTGCTGCCAGAATTTGAATAGATCAGAATAGATTGATTGATGCTGTAAGCCGCAATACTTTCCTGGGAGTAAGCAGTATCTGAGGTCCCTCATGATGTCGGATTTAAAAGAATGAGATGAACTTTGTGGCATACCTAGAGTACCTTATTTGGATAAACAAATTAATAACTATTTTGATATTCGTAGAAAGTCCTATTTTGAGTCAATCCTTATGTTAAGAAGTCTTAGTGTAATGCCGATGAGTAGCTATGCTGCTAAATACTCTTATTTCAATATGCGGAGCGATTATTGGAATAAGTGCGATCTTAACATCGTTGGTTTGGCTTAAATATCGACACAACCTCATAAAGCAGCTTTTATTTTTTTGGCTCAGCGGGATTTTAAGTTTTTTAGCACAAGGGATTTTTAATAATTTAGAGGTCTCTGGATTTATTTCATTCGGAACAAATTGGGTGACTATTATTTTCTTTCTGAAAATTTTTTCAGATGGCATTGAGTTAGATCTTCCATTCAAGACATACAATAAAGTCATAGGATTTAGTTTACTTTTAGGAAGCATATGCCTTTTGAAGGGGGCCACTTATCAAGTAAGTTCAAGCATTTTTTGTATTGCTTGTGCTGGAGTTGTTCTGCATGGCGCCACCCGTCATTTGCGCAATAAAAAGAACGACTTTCTTAGTAATGGATATCGATTCCTTCTTGTTTTTGATGCCATTCACTTTTTGGATTATCCCTTTGTTAGGGCCAATATAGATTTGGCCGTGATTGGGTTCTCGATAACTCTTGTTTTCTTTTTCTGTTTTGCTACTTATGTTCCAGTTTTTATTCTCAGAAAAATTTCTTCAGATTATACAGGCAAGCTCCAGCAGGAGGTGGCCACTAGAACTCGTCAGCTTGATGAGTCTAATTTTCAACTCACTGTGGCATTTGAAAATCTAAAAGCTAGTAATGCACAAGTTGAGGTCTTGTTAAGAGACAATCAGCTAAGGCTGAGCTCTTTAGTCCATGATGTATCAAATCCTCTTCAAATTATATTTTATAGCTTTTCAATGATGGTGACAGACACCGAAAAATTTATCTCACAGTTATCCCAAAAAAGTGACCGCATTCAGCGAGCTATTGATACAGTCGGGCAGATTCTTGCTGAAGCCAAGGCGACCCATTCAGTGGTGCTTGGGAAAAAATCTGTGACTTTATCTATTATATCTATTGATCAAATAGTTTCAGATTTAGTTTTTTCTTTTGAAGACAAAGTGACATCCAAGTCTCTAGCTATTGACGTAGATCTAGTGAATTTAAGTAATACTCAGGTTCTAGGAAATGAAGCTTGGCTGAAGAATCAAGTTCTGTCGAATCTCCTATCTAACGCCATTAAGTTCTCACATCCAGGTAGTAAAATTGTGATTCGTGGAAGTATTTCTGAACACGACAAGGTGTCGATATGCGTGATTAATAATGGAGTTGGCATTTCTAAAGAAAAGATTGGAAAGATATTTGAATTTGACAAACTGACCACTTCAATAGGCACCATGGGTGAGGTTGGCACGGGCCTAGGGCTCCCAATTGTAAAGCAGTACACTGAGCTGATGGGTGGAGAGATTTCAGTTAAAACCCTTGGATTTGGTGAAACGTGCTTTGAAGTTCTATTGTCTAAGGTTGCGGCGTGAGCATTGTTTTGACGATTTATCTTTTTTCAAAGCAAGTATGAAAAAGGCAAATCTAGGCTCATACCGATATGAGCTAAGAGGCCGAATTTTTAATGATGCTGTTAATTGCAGGTAGAACAAGTACAAATCTGGTATTTGCACAAGTTGAATCCAATGTAAGACTGCCCTTGTGCTGCTGGGCAATGCCAATAGATATGCTTAGGCCTAAGCCAGTTCCTCGGCCGATTTCTTTGGTGGTATAGAAAGGCTGCATCATCTTTTTTGCAACTTCGGGAGGAATTCCATGCCCACTATCTGTTACTGAAATTTCCAACGAACCATTATTTCTTATAGCTTCCACGGAAACCCATTTCTCTGGCAAATCTGAAGCCGCATCCAAAGCATTTGAAAAAAGATTGAGCATAAGTTGCACCAACTGTGTTGGCCGGCAGTCTAAGTAAAGATCCTTTGCGGTATTCACCTTCATTAGAATTCCATGAGCTTTAAATTTTTCACTGCAAAGCGCGACAGCATCATCAACTATTGAATTTAGATCAGCCACGATAAAGGGGTCATTTTCAGCATCACGCGAAAAAACTCTTAAGCCTTTGACAATAGCTGCAATTCGCTCTGCAGTATTTTGAATTTTTTTTAAATCATTTTGGATTGCCACTCTTTCGAAATTTTCTTTATTCAAATTTCTAGATATTTGGCTGACTTTTCCAATAATGACCGACAGGGGATTGTTGATCTCGTGTGCAACCCCTCCTGCCATTTCCCCTAGTGCTGCCATTTTTGCTGATGAAATGATTTTTATTTGCTGTTGCTCAATCAGAGATTCCGCTTTTTTTTGGCTAGAGATATCTTCAACAATAGCCAAGCCGTACAGCTTTTGGTCATTTTCAGGAAACTTAGAAACCGTTAGCCGTGTCCACAAATAGCTTCCATCATTTTTGAGATACCTTCTGTTTGCCTGATAGCTTTGCCCAGGCTTAGTTGGGCCAAATTTGAAAGTCGTGTCTTTAAAATCCTCAGGATGAGTTATTTCGTGCAGACTCAATTTAATTATTTGCTCGTGGCTATACCCTAACATTTTCTGCAAAGACTCATTTGAAAATGTAATTTTCCAATTTGTATCTACACACCAAATGCCTAAATCAGATGTATCCAAAATCATTCGCAATTGAAGTTGATCAAATTCTGCTTTTGCTCTATCGGCCATCACTAGGCTAATGTCTTCGATCAAGGCAAGTGTGACAGTCTCGGTTTTATTTTTTGGATTGAGAATCTGCTTTGCAATGACCTTGGCCCACAAAATTGATCCGTCTTTTCTCAAATAGCGTTTTTGATACTCTCCGTTTTCAGCCTCGTGTTTGTAGTCGATTAGATTTTTATGAAAAGATCGTGTGCGATCTAGGTCAGTGCTTATTGTAAAGTCCATCGGTGTTTTTCCAAGCATCTCTGATGTCTCGTAGCCCAGCATCTCAGCAAACTTTTTATTAACTTTGAGAAATCGATTCTCGTGATCATTGATGCTTGCACCAATTGCCGGGTGGTCGAAAATTGCCTGGAATAACGAATCTTCATATGCCCTTATCAATTTGCAGTCCTATCGAACGATTTATTGACTTTTATCATATCGGAATCACCTCCAATGCTCTAGTTGATTTCACTAGCGAATGAACAATCAATACCCCTAAAAGGCTTGCAAAAAACACAAACTATTTCGTCTCCTTTTAGTAGCACTCAAGATTGACGTTTGCTAAACTAAGTTCTGGTAGTTGTTCAAATATCATTGAGAAGAGCAGTTGAGTTTTGAAAACGGCCAAAAGTCTTGGTCGGCTAGTGTTAAGACTTTCCCAATCTGGTCCAAATTTTTAGAAAATCTCAAGACAGCGTCGAAATTTCCGATAAAATCTCTATTATATAGAGGTGAGTATTCGTAAGTATCCACTATTGCGATTTTTTATTGCCGGAGCTTTTTTGGGCGGTGCATTTCCTCTGATTGCGTTTTCTTTTTTAGAACATCCTAAATTTTTATTTGGCTTAATCTGTACTGCACCGTTTGTACTTTCATTTTTTTCATATTTCCTGGGGAAGTCAAAAGTTGGAGAATTGAATCTAACAGAACAAGCTGAAGCCATTAGTGGTATGCTTATGCAATTAGAAGAAGCCCAGCAAATTGCAAATGTAGGAAGCTGGGAATTTCACTCAATGAGTAAAAATTTAATTTGGTCAAAACAACTTTTTAAAATTTTTCATATAGATGAAAATACACCTAACTCTCAGCTTTTTGAAAAGTATTCTGAGCGAATTTATCCTGACGATAGAGAAAGGCTATTTGATCTGGTCGAGGTCGCTATGGCAACAAGTACGGGATACACAATTGATCATAGGATTTTGTTAGACGATGGAAGTATCAAGTTTATTCGTGGCATCGCTGAAGTGAAGTTCAATCAAGAGATAGATGAAATAATTTTGACTGGAACTGCTCAAGATATTACAGAGTTGAAAGAAAAAGACGAACTTCTGGCCGAGGCGCAAAGTATCTCAAAGATAGGAAGCTGGCAGTTTGATCTCAGCAATCAAAGGCAAATATGGTCGAGTGAGCATTACAAAATATTTGAGATTGAAGAGCCTCAGCCACAAGAGGCTCTATATTCGCTATATCGTGAAAAAATTCATCCAGATGATCTTGCTATGTTAGACGATTGCATAACTAGGGCTGTTCAGTTCGGCCAAGATTTTACTTTTAATCATCGTGTTGTCCTTGATGGCGGAGCGAGAATTAAGCATGTTCAGGGTATTGGTCGGGTAATAAAAGATAAAGTAGGACGACCTGTAAAAATTAGTGGGACTTGTAGAGATCGCACTGCTGAAGTCGAAATGGAAAATATCTTGCAGCAAGAGCGAGCAGTCTCAGCTCATACTGCAAAGCTTGCAACATTGGGAGAGATGTCTGCTGGTGTTGCACACGAAATCAATAATCCTTTGGCAATAATTTATGGGAACTTATCTATTTTAAACAAAATTAAAAACGATTCTGAAAAATTTGAAAATAGAATCGATTCAATGACCAAGGCCGTTGAGAGAATTGCACATATCGTAAGCGGGCTACGGAAATTTTCACGAACTGAAGAGAGCAATAAGAGAGAAGTTGAAGTGTTTTCAGATTTAATTCGAGAAGCACTGATTCTAACAGCCGCGAAGTCGAAGCGTCTCTCAATACCTATCGAGATAAATATTCTTAGTTCGTCAACTGTAGAGTGCGATGAGGTTGAGATTGTGCAAGTATTAGCAAGTTTGATTAATAATGCCTTATATGCGGCATCCGAATGTAGTACGCCGTGGGTAAAAATAAATCTATTTGATAGCGGAGACTATATTGTCTTTCAAGTGATCGACTCTGGGCTTGGGATATCAAAGGACATCGAGAAAAAACTATTTCAGCCCTTCTTTACAACTAAACCTATTGGGAAGGGGACGGGCCTGGGGCTTTCGGTGGCAAAGGGAGTCTTGGATCAGCACAATGCAAAAATTAGTATAAACAGGTTAGTTGAAAACACTTGTTTTGAGGTGCAGTTCATTAGGACAAATGCACAAAAATTTGTTGCGTAATATCTAGATTAGAGGCGAGCGTTAAAGCAGGGGCAATGCATGATAAGCGAGGCTGCTGACTTATATTGTTTGCAGTGAGTTAGTTTCAAGTGAATTTAGTAACTCTTTCCTGATCTCTTTCATCAGAGTTAAAAGCTCTCGCCTCAATTCATCCGATCGATTTGGATTTTTCCATTGGGTGGAGCCAAATTCAAAAGTCAGTTAATTTGGATTTGTGACAAGGGATCGTGTCAAACATGACAACGTCCTCTAATTTTTGAGGCCGTTGTCAAATTCACTGTATTTAAAATGCAGAGCTGTCTTTTTTAGTAGAGGTTAGTGAACTCCTTCAACAGATTTTTTATCTGCTGGAGGATTAGGATTTGATTTTTCTATACTGGAAAAATAAAATAAAGATTTTCTGATGTCCGTACATTCTTGAGTATTGCAACTATGGAATGGTCCACATGGACTGCTTATGAAGTTATCGTCGGATGCATGCAATTGGTGGTGGGGGACTACTCCGCTCCTTTAAGAAAACCTCTATTAAAATCCTTAGCCGTTCTGCAAACTAGTCCTCGTTTTTGGATACTTTTTCGCGCAGACACATTTACTCCTCGGATTCGACCAAGGGGGCTTGAGTTGAGCCGATCAAACAACAGCCGGACGGCCGTCAAAGAGCGGCTAAGATCAATTAAATGCAATCCCAAGCGCGCGGGGCTTCAATTAAAGCCAGTTGTGCTCAGAGGAATATGACTATTAGTATTTACTAATACATTAGCCTGTGCTAATAATTAGATGGGGGATGTGATTCTCGATGAAGGTTAAATTTTATTTCAGTTTTTCAGGCAGATCACCAGTTGAAGAGTTTTTGGCTGATTTGTCGCGGGAAATGCGGGTTGGCTTTGTAGATGCTCTGGTTTTATTGGAAGAAGGTCAGAGCCTCTCGATGCCTCTAAGCCGTAACTTGTCTTCGGTTCATAAAGGACTTCACGAGCTACGCTTGAAAGACCGGACTGGTGCATATAGATTTTTCTTTCATCAAGAAAGCCGATGGGATTTATTTCGTCCACGCTTTTAAAAAGAAGACCCAAGAACTGCCACAAAAAGAAATTGAAGTGGTCTTAAAACGATTGAAAGAGGTGTAATCATGGCTTGGAAAGAAATGACAGTTGAGGAGCTTGCAAAGTCTCTCGGTGTTGATGTTCATGAAGTCCGTGAAAAGCACAGGCTCATTGAGCTGATTAAAAAGGCCCGCAAAGAGAAAAAAATGTCTCAAGTTCAGCTCGCAAAGAGGGTCGGTGTGACTCAAGGCCGTATTGCGCAAATTGAGTCGCGTGTTGGAACTGCCAAGGTGGCGCTTGAGATTTTGCTCTCAATTCTTCGTGACCTTGGTTACGAGTATAAAATTGTTGCGAAAAAAGTGGCGTAAGACCAAACCTTTAATTTTCACTCAAAATGTAAAACGCTCAGGTAGTCTGAGCGTTTTGGCTATGAAAGCAGTCAGATGACCAGTGTTTGATCGCATGGTTTTTACTATTGAATTAAAAATTTTGAAAACCCTAAAGCATTTAAATGGCTAATGGAGAGATATCTTTCGCAAAAAAAATCGTATAATTAAGTTTAACGAAAAATTTCGCTTCAAAACTTTGCTTTGTTGATTGAAAAAAACTTTCAGAGCCGACTT
>CANCBY010000032.1 GCA_947374445.1 Pseudobdellovibrionaceae bacterium | reverse complement strand
ACTCACGGTCCTCGCAAAAAATCCTGAAGCCAGAGCTCTGGTGTTGGCTCCAAGTCGCGAAATGGCCGAGCAGATCTTTCAAGTTTTTACGGCTCTGTGTGCAGAGCTTCCGGTGACCAGCTGCTTGATCATGGGCGGAACGCCGAACGCCAAGCAAGTGAGCATGTTGAAAAAGATCCCGCGCCTGATCGTGGCCACGCCTGGGCGTATGAAGGATCACTTGATGACCAACAAGCTTCTTTTGCAAAGAGTGGCAGTGGTGGTGATCGATGAAGCCGATCGCATGCTTGATATGGGCTTTGCCCCGCAGCTCGAGACCATTCGGAGCACCATGCGCGGCGAGCGGCAGACGATGATGTTTTCTGCGAGCTTTAGTCCTGGCGTTGAAAAGATCGCAAAAAAATTCTTATCGCCATCAGCCTATATGATCCGTGCGAACAAGGCTGAGGAGCCGGTGTCAGGTCTCAAGCAAAAAGTGCTACTCATTGATCGTGGGCAAAAGAAGGATCAACTTTTGATTGAACTCCGCGCCACCAAGGGCCCTGTCATGGTGTTTGTCGGAAGCCAGCAAGCCTCTGAGATTGTCGAGCAGCATCTCAAAGACAATGGCGTGAAGAGTGCTGTGATTCACGGTGGGCTCAGTCAAAATGCTCGCCAGCAAGCGGTCAGCAGCTTTCGAGAAGGCCTGGTTCGAGTGCTTGTGACAACGGACTTGTTAGCACGTGGATTAGATATTCCTAATCTTGAAGCCGTGATTAATTTTGATTTGCCTTATGAGCCGGAAGACTTTTTGCACCGAATTGGGCGCACCGCCCGGGCTGGTCGCAAAGGGAAAGCGATCACTTTTGTAGTCTCGTCAGATAAGCACATGTTCGAAAAGATTCAGCCTTACCTTGCTGGCTCTGAGGAACACAGGCTTGCCTCTGATTTTAGTTTTGCAAAGAAAAAATATTTCGCAAAAGGCTCAGCAAAGGCGGGGGAGAGATCGGGCAATAGCTCCAGAGACAAAGCTGCAGATAAAGCTGCAGATAAAGCATCTCCCAAGTTTGAAAAACAAGAGCGCCCACAGAAGTTCGATAGAACTCAAGCCCGACCACAAGCAAGACAACAGCCAAGACAACAAGCAAAGGCCAAGCGATGAGCGACTCTAATAGTTCAGCTGTCACATGCACCAGCTGCAGTAAGCCTAAAGCGCATCTTCAATGTGGAATTTGCGGCAGTTCTCTCTGTAAGAAGTGCACTCAGTTTTTAGAAGAAGATACCTTTGCTTACTTGCGCCGAATTCCACAAGACCTTATGCACACCACTTACTGTGAAGCATGTTTTGAAAATGTGGTTTCGGGTGAGCTCACAAAATATCAAGGCCTCATGGCGGCCGCCAAAGAAATCCGCATATTCTACAATGACCAGCGCCGTGAAACTCGCTTGGTGCCGCGGCTTGAAGATCCCTATTCGGTGCAAGACTGCGCGGACGAGCAAGAAGTTCTCATGCGACTTGCGTTCTGGGCTGCTCAAGCAGGATTCAATTCCATGCTTGATGTCGAGGTCATCAGCAAAAAAAACAAAGTCCCAGGATCACAACGAATGATCTGGTCGGGCACTGGACTGCCAGCTCAAGTCGATTTTGATCGGCTTCCGAAAGACAAGTCATTTTGGCATAAGCCAAATTAGTTAGCGGTGGCATAAGCCAAATTAAGCAGCCAAATTAGCTACTTCTTGCTCGGATAAGAGGGGCTCAGCTCGATAACGGAGTCGGTGAGCTTTGCAATTCTTGAGAGCGTAGTTTTTGGGCCTAAGGTCTTCAGGTAAACTGTCAAAACGGTGGCCTCGCGGGTTTTGTCTATCACATTCATTTTGTGTTTGCGTTTGAGGTCAAAAACCTTACCTGTGAGGGTCAGTCTTTGGCTGCATAGTTTTGCAATTTGGCGATCAATGCTTGTAATTTCAGTTCGAAATTTTGCAAGTTGACGGTTCTGAGGCGCTGCGGATTTTGCTGATTTTTTGCGAGTCTTTTTCATATCTTTGCTCTAAAGACCAAATGCCCCCCTCCGACGGCAATAAGCTTTTGACAACAGGGTATTTTTTCTATGTCTGCCAAAGCACAAAAGGCTCTACGCTAAGGCGGTATTGCAAAGGGCCTCACTCTGAGCGATAACTGCCCGCTGATGAATAAGTCTGCCGATAGCTCCACGAGCGTAAATTCTAATTACCAGCCTGAGCTCTTGTTGCCGGTAGGCAATCTTGAGATGGCTCAAGCTGCCATCCATAACGGAGCTGATGCAATTTACATAGGCGTGCCTGGGTTTAATGCTCGCGGTAGAACAGTAGATTTTGAATTATCAACGTTAAAAGCCACCATCTAAATGTGCCACCTTTATGGCGTTAAAGTGAATTTGGCTCTGAATATTTTGATCTTTCAAGACGAGCTCAAAACCGTGGCCGATTTGTTGATGCAAATCATTCCACTAAAGCCTGATGCTTTTATAGTGCAAGATTTAGGTCTTGTGCGCTTGATCCGCGAAATTGCTCCCGACCAACCCATTCATGCTTCGACCCAGATGACCGTCACAAACCATGAGGCCATTCATCTTTTGAATGATTTGCGCATCCGCCGTTTTGTGTTGGGTCGTGAAAACTCTCTGCATGAAATCAAGCTGATCAAAAGCCAAACCGACAAAGAACTTGAAGTGTTTGTTCACGGAGCTTTGTGCGTGTCTTACTCTGGGCAGTGCTTTACCTCAGAATCGCTCGGTGGACGTTCAGCCAATCGCGGTCAGTGTGCCCAAAGCTGTCGTTATACCTATGAGCTTTATGTTGATGGTGAACGCCATCGTAAGACGATTGATCGAGAGTATTTGGTTTCTCCGCATGATTTGTGTGGTCTTCGTGAAATCCCTGAGCTGATGGATATTGGCGTAAAGTCATTCAAGATTGAAGGCCGGCTTAAGACTCCAGAGTATGTGGCAGCAGCTGCAAGAGATTACCGCAAAGCCATTGATAAACACAGTGAAGGCCAAGCGCTTTCAAGCAAAGCTGTAAGTCAGAGTATTAAGAATATGTCCTCGACTTATTCGCGCGGATTCTTTAGCGGCTGGTTGCATGGAGTGAATCACCAGAAGCTTGTCGATGGAACTTACAGTGCTCATCGTGGCATCAAAGTGGGTTTTATCAAAGAGGTTCTAGCGGATGCCTTGGTAGTAAAGCTTGAAAAAGACACTGTGCTCAAAGCCGGTGACGGTCTTGTCTGGGCCTTTAAGCGGCCATTGAATAAATCCAAGAAAGAGAACTCAGACATTTCTGATCTCAAACAAAACGAATGGACCGAGGCCGGTGGGCAGATTTTTCAGATACGCCCAATAGGTACTGATCTGTTTGAGCTTCGATTTGCAAATAGTAAAAAAATGGACACGCTCTTTCAGGGAGCCAGTCTCTATTTGAATAGTGATGCTGAGCTCAATAAGGATTTAAACAAATCCTTCACGCAGAAAGAACTTTTAAAGAAAGTGCCCGTGACTTTGTCTTTGAATTTAGAGCTGGGTGCTCCTGTATCTGCAACAATGAGTGATGGTGTCGCTACGGTACAGGCTTCCACTCTAAGTCCGGTGCAAAAAGCACAGCGCTTGGCTGTGACCGATGAGTTTATCTCTGACGAGATGGCAAGTCTGGGTGGAACTGTCTTTCGATTGCAGGGGATCGAGATCCACCGAGAAGACAATGCTGAAGCCCTTTTTGTTTCGCACAAAGAGCTCAAGGAGCTTCGCAGAGATCTTTCTGAAAAGTTAGTTCAAGCGCGCTCTAGTGAACGGGTAGATAAAAATTTGGTGTCAGTCCGTGGGACCGAAGTTGAGTGCAATGAAATTAAAAAATGGATCGATCGTCCTTCGAACCAAGACTTAGTCTCAGCGACAATTAAAGCTCCTGTGCTCAATGTTTTGCTGCGTGAAAAATCTCAGGTTGATGATTTGGTTGAAGCTATTCTTGCGGGTGAACTTTTACGTACAGGTCTTGGCGCTGTGGTCATTGATTTTGAATTCGGGCGCGACTTTGCTCCTAGCATAGAAAAACTCAAAGCAGCGGGCCTGCGTGTAGGTATTGCGACAACGAGAATTCTAAAGCCGCAAGAGTATCTCAATCTCAAAGTCATCGAAAGACTAAAGCCAGACGTCATCTTGGTGCGCAACTTAGGCGCGCTAAGATATTTCACTGGAGTCTCGCCTTTTTCTGGAGAGCTCATTGGTGATTTCAGTTTGAATGTCACTAATAGTCTCACGGCTGAGTATTTGTTGTCGAAGGGCTTGTCGAGTCTTTGTGTCTCTTACGATTTGAATCGCAAGCAAGTGAATGACTTGCTGACTTCGTCAATTCCGCAAAAGCTTGAAGTCACGGCTCATCAGTACATGCCTTCGTTTCATATGGAACACTGTGTGTTTGCTGCATTTTTGAGTCAGGGAACATCATTCAAAGATTGCGGAAAGCCCTGTGAAAAGCATGTGGTTGAGCTCATAGATCAGTACGGCAATCTACATCAAATCAAACCAGACCAAGAGTGCAGAAACACGATGTACAACTCGGTTTCGACATCAGCGGCAAGGTTTATTCCTGAATGGCAAAAGCTAGGGCTGGGAGCCGTTCGGTTTGAAGCTCTGCGCGAGCGGAATCAAGAGCTGATTCGAAAAATTCGTGGCTATCAAGATCTGCTACTTGGAAACAAAGAAGCCTCAGAAGTTGTGACCTCTTTGCAGTTGGTAGAAAATTATGGACTTCAAGAAGCTCATTTGAGCGAGAAAAAACATCAGGATCGTAAAAAAGACTTAGGCCATAACTATGGCCGTCCGAGTTTATAGGAGATTTTTGTGACAGACCATGTGCCCCCTCAGCCCCCAAATTCAGTGCGAGTTGTCTTAGAGCTTTTTCGTGCAGAGAAACGTTTAGACAATGTGCTTTTGACAGCTCTTCGTGCTCAAAAAGAAGACATCAATCTTAAAAATATCACACGCACAGGCTACAAAGAGCTCTTTAATTCGGGCAAAATTTTGATCAAGGGTCAACGAGCCAAGCCATCTTCAGCTGTGGCTAAAGGCACGACCTATGTCGATGTGCTTAGATAGATAATTAAGTCGCTATTTATTTAGCATAATTTAGTCTTAAAATCCGCCATCAGAATCAAAGTCCAGGTTCTTAGTAAACCCTTTGCGCCGAAGACCTATAAAAGTTAATTTGTTCTCTCCGTAGGGGGTACGATGAACTTTAAGGCCATTCTCTTTGTCTCGGTTGCAAGTCTAATAGTTTGTTCTGGAGCGATTGCAAAAAGTAAATCAAGACATTCAAAGGCCCGAGGGTACAGCTACTTTGTAGACGGCGCTAAAGCTTCTCAAGGTGAATGCGATGGCGAAGGCAAAATCCCACGTCATTTAAAAAGACAAAAAGAACTTGCAAGGAGCAAAGAGTATATCGGCTCAGAATCAATGGAGTCGAGCGGTGCTGAGCATTCTTGGAAGCACTACTTTACTTCGAAGGCTGCCTGTAACGACAGTTTGAAAAGAGCTGGTGCTTCTTCTATAGCTAAATAGTAGCAGTAAGCACCAGAGCTCCACCTGCCATTATTATAATGATTGATCCAACATTAAAACAGATTGATCTGGAACAACTTCGTCACTTGCTGAGTCAACTTGGAGCGAAGCATTGTCTACGATTTGTAACATCTTGATTGCACCTTGAGCTCCAGCTTGGCTTGCCACTCGCAGTGCAACACTCATAATTCCTGCTGCTTGGCTAGCTGTTGCCTTTTGTTCGATCTTCAACATGCAAATCGTTGAAGGCTCGCTGCTCAGGTCGTAGCAGCTAAACTGGTCATAGCGAACAGTGTTGCCTTGTTGTTTTTGCAGTTCAAGCATTTGAGCTAGGCTGTACTGTGAAAGCTCCAAGCCTTCTCCGGTTGATTTTTGTGTGATCACTCGGATCTCATCTGAATTTAAAACCAACATTCTTAAAATATCAGAGCGAGATATTCGTGGTTGTGCCGCGGATACCGACACATGCTTTCTTTTTTTGATCACTTTTTTCTTAGTTGCCGCCTTTTTTTTGTCGACAGAAGCTTTGGCTGTAACAGTTTTAGCGGCTTCTTTGCTAGTTTCAAGAGTGTAGTAACCAACATTGCTAGCATTTGCGTTGAGCGAGATAACAGTCATGATTGTTGCGAGGGTCAGAATATATTTTTTCATCTAAAGCTCCTTTGGAATGAAGCTAATATATAGGAGTGATGAAAATAATTCGCCTGTAATGATTCTAACAGTGTGCCAATTTTTGGCTTTCGAAAACGAACAGGATTGATATTGGCTGTTGCTTTACTGCTTTGTATGAAGCTGGCAAAGAACTGCATCGCTGCGGCCCCAGATTCCAATTAAAGATAAAGTCATATCAGGGCTCTGCTTTATAAAATACTGCCATGGCGGATCTTCGGAGATATTCGATTGCCAGTGCCCTTGTTGAGAAAAAATGGTGTCTTTTGCGGTTTTGGCATTGAGCTCGCTGGCTTTTTTAACTGTTAGTATTTCATATGGATTCTCGGTATAAAAAAATGCAAACTGGCCATAGAAATCGAATACAGAGTTGTTTTTTCGAAGAAAAATATATCCATAGTGCTCATGATCTGAATCGTATGACTCACCAAGCATAAAGCAAGAGCCAACATAAAGTCCCTCTGCTTGTGCCAAAGCCGGCGTTTGGCCTGCGTTGTATTTTTGGAGGATTGCTTGTTGCGCTCGTGAACATTGATAGTAGGCGGGATCACAGAACTCAGAAGGAATGTCGTTCATGTATTCTGCGGTTGAAATCAATGAGTAAAACATTGCAGCTGCAAAAAGTATTGATCGCATACGGCAATATTAAGAGATCTAAAAGAGTGCGTCTATTTGATTTTTAATTAGAAGGTCTAGTTTGCGGTTTATTACCGTTTTCTATGAAAATGTAATTCGCGGGGAGAGGTTTTGATTCTTGGTTTGAATCTTGAGCCTCGCGATGGACAAAATCTCCCTCATTGATTTTTACTGTCAGACCTCTGATGAATTCTGTTCTTACGAGGATGACGACCTTGTTTTCTAAATCAGAAAAAAGTCCCACTTTTTTAATTTCGCAAATATTAACGTCCTTCGAGAATTTGCATTCAGGCACAAGTTTACCACCCGGAAAGCCAAAGCCCTGAGCTACACCATCAATGCGGAATGTAGTTTTAATATCGTCTGAAACCTTGACCTCGACTTGGCCCGCATCAATTTGGATGTTTAAGTTTTCGATTGTGCTTGAGGGGGTTTCGATGAGAAATCCAGTCAATGCGTACTCATAATGATAGGGTGTAGCTATGAGCAGCACAGCTACCGTTGCGAGCCCGAGCGCTGAAAAGGCCATTGCTTGCAGTGGTTTATTTTGCACGCTCATAGAATTGCCAAAGACGATGCCCTCTTTGCTAGGATCGCGTTCTGCAAGGCGCTCAAGCCTTGGAATTTTTAAAATCAAATGATAGACAGCAAAACAGCTCCAATAAATAATCAGCCCTGCAAAAAAAACATCTGACAGAAAATGTCCGCCCGCTGCCATGCGACCAGCGCCCATCAGTAGGCCAAAGAAAAGTGACGCTCCAAACACACAAGCTGCTAGTTTTGGTTTTCGTCGGCGCAGGATCCAGGCAAGCAGTCCGTAGCTAAAGCCAACAGAGCAATGTCCACACGGAAATGATTTTCCTGGGCCCGCAATATTAGGCTGATAAAAGGCCTGGTAAGGTTTGTTGCCGCCCAACTCAAGAATCTCTCTCGGTCTTGGTCGCCCCCAGTAGGGTTTGAAAACGGTATTGATAAAAAAACCAGAGCCACAGACAACAACTAAAAAAGCAAAGGCTGCATATTTGCGTTGAGGTTTGAGGGAGTCTTTAAATTGAGATCCGATCAAAACCCCTAGGCTGCCAAGCAAAAGCAAACCCGAGAGCCATGGCGCCGCAAAATAAAAAAAGCTCCATAAAGAAAAGTGCTCTTCAAACCAAGGATTGATGACGTTTTCGGGATGAAAAAATTTTTTTGCAGCCCAAAGATCAATTGAAGAATCCCGAAATAAAAAGCAGGTCACCGCCGTGGCGAATAAAAGAAGAATAAGATCTGACTTGAGCGTCGATTTGCTCTCTGAGTGGGGCGTCATCGGCGTAAGACTAATAGTTTCTTGGTGCTAAGGCCAGACTAAAATAAGCCAGTGACAAATCCATCAGAAGTAAGATCGATTTTTTCAGCAGCAGGGTGCTTTGGTAGGCCTGGCATCGTCATTATCTCGCCGCAAATAATCACAATGAACTCGGCTCCCGCCATCAAACGGACTTCGCGCACCGTCAGAGTGTGGTTTTTGGGGGCTCCCCGCAACTGCGGATCGCTCGAAAATGAGTATTGAGTTTTTGCAATACAAACAGGCAAATGCCCGTAGCCTTCGCCGGCTAGTTTGTCGAGCTGCGCTTGAACTTTTGCGGGGATTGAAATTTGACTAGCACCATAGAGCTTGGTTGCGATTTTTTCTACTTTAAGAGCTAGGCTGTCGGAGTCTTGATACAGAAATTGAACAGGCTTTTGAGGGTTTGATTTTTCAGTGAGCTCGGAGACAATCTGCGCGAGAGGAGTTGCGCCTCGGCCGCCTTCGGCCCAATGCTTTGAAATGGCCACAGGCACGTCTAGAGCTTTGACCATATTGCAAATAAGATCAAGCTCGTCAGGTGTGTCAGTGTAAAAATGATTTATCGCTACTACACAAGGAAGACCAAATTCTGTTTTGATATTGTGGATGTGTTTCTCGAGGTTGCAAAAACCGGATTTGATAGCATTGAGATCAGGTTGTGAGATATCCTTGAGATTTGTTCCGCCGTGATACTTAAGGGCTCTGACGGTGGCGACAATCACAACAGTGTCGGGTTTTAAGCCGGTCTTTCGGCATTTGATATCAATAAACTTTTCAGCGCCAAGGTCAGCGCCAAACCCGGCCTCTGTGACGACATAGTCAGCAAGCCTCAGGCTTGTTTGTGTAGCCATCACTGAATTGCAACCGTGAGCAATATTTGCAAAAGGTCCGCCGTGAAGAATGGCAGGTGTTCCCTCGAGAGTTTGTACAAGATTTGGTTTAATTGCATCCTTGAGTAAAACGGCCATTGCGCCGTGGGCTTTGAGGTCAGCAGCTGTGATTGCATTTTGCTGTCGAGTGTAGGCGCAAACGATTTGTCCTAAGCGCTGTTTTAAATCTTCAATCGAAGTCGCAAGACATAAGATGGCCATCACTTCAGAGGCTACGACGATATCAAAACCATCTTGTCTTGGAAAGCCATTGCCTGGCCCACCAAGCGATTGAGTGATCTCACGAAGCGCCCTGTCGTTCATGTCAAGGGCTCTGCGCCAAGTCACTCTTCGTGTGTCGATGTCGAGTTCATTGCCATGATGAATATGGTTGTCGATCATGGCGGCCAACAAATTATTTGCCAGTTGGATGGCGTTGAAATCTCCGGTGAAGTGAAGATTGATGTCCTCCATTGGAATCACTTGAGAGTACCCACCGCCTGCGGCACCGCCCTTCATTCCAAAGACGGGGCCTAGCGAAGGTTCGCGCAAGCAGACGATAGTTTTTTTGCCGATGAGATTTAAGGCATCGCCAAGTCCTACGGTTGTTGTGGTTTTGCCTTCGCCAGCGGGGGTAGGGCTTAGCGCTGTTACGAGAATCAGGCGTCCTTGTTTCTTGTTCTTAAGACTTTCGATGAAGTTCAGATTGATCTTTGCTTTGAAGTGACCATAGGGCTCTAAAAATTCAGGAGCAATGCCTAAGCGCTCGTTGGCGAGCTTCAAGATATTTTGCGGTTGAACAGTTTGGGCAATTTCTAGATCTGTCTTGTGAGACATAATATTTCCTTTTTTAGAGAGCTCGCGGAATCATCCTGTCGCGATCTTCAGTTTTCGGCAACAAAGAAGTGGGTGCATTGAGCTGTCAATAAAGTTGACAGCTCAATGCCAGAAATTGGAGCACGGCTCGCAGTAAAAGGCTTTGGGTTTATCTGGGTCATTGTGTTCGAGGAGGGGTTTGTATTTAAGACACTTTTTGGACCTTTCTTTGCTCAGTATTAAGGTGTTGTAGAAATTTTTAATTTTGTGACTCAAAAAAAGGAGTGCTTTGTGACAACATGGCAAACTGACAAATACGGATGGGGAAAATGGCTAACGATCTCATTGATTGCGGCGTTGACTGTATCTCAGTTGACACATTGTGGACCCAAAAACAAAGCCAATTCGACGCCTTCCGAGGCCGCTAAAGCTGCTGGCGCAACACCGACAGTTCCAGAGGAACGAAGTGCGGGTGCAATGCCAGATGTACTTAAAATAGACGAAATGAAATTTTCATCCTTGGAGACCACGACAGATCGTCTTTCGGCAAAAGCAGTTCTTAAGTCATTGAAAGAAAAAACAGAAGTCAGCCACGACGCCCTTGCGCGGGCTCTGATCGAGCTGAATCTTGTGGATGCGGGGCGTGGAGCAAGTGCTGATGATCAGATGAAAATAATTTCTGGCATTGCAAAGTCGGCTGAGACTATCGGCGCAAAAAAAATCGAAGAATTAAAGGCTGTTTATACTCTGCTAGAAAAAGCTAACCGCACAAAAATGCGTCACGTGAACACGGCATTCACTGTTGATCGCGCTATTGAAAAAAATGAATTGAACAACTATTCAGCGACCACGCTATTGAGCTTGCTCTGGCTCAACTCGATGACGACAGATGCATCTAAAGGACTTGTGTTGATCGAAGAAGGTGAGATGAAGTTGGCGGAATTGAAAGGCGATCACGTCATGGCTATCAATGTTGAGACCGTGTCTCTTGTTGCTCAAGACCTTGGCACTCTCAAAGATTACGATAGAAATGCCAAACGAAAAGTTGTTTCTTTGCCCTTGTTCGTGATTCATGAAGTTCTTAAAAAGTATGTTTTAGATCCCAAGGCGTGGGCAGTAAAAATTCAAAAAGCTTCAAATAAGGTTTTAGGTTTGACCGATGATGAAAGCAAAATGCTTTTGGCTCCGGTTCGCGCCGGGAAAGTGCCTATGAATTTAAGCTTGAGCGAGCTCAATATCGGCTTTGGCAAAGATGTGGCTGAGGGGGAGTTGTCAGAAGAAAAACCTGTTGAGTCAGTTTCGACAAGCCCATTTGCATTTTTTGCCTTTAAAGAGACGCAGAATTTCGCTCCTGCTATGATGATTAATTCAGACTGCTACAACAGAGGTGATTTGCAAACTCGCCTGAATGAAAACGGTAAGAAAGCTTTGCCGGTATCAGGCCTGACAGTCACCCAACTGAGTCATTTTTTAGAAAATGAATCGAGTGTTGGTCGCGGAATTATCGTCGTCAAACTAGCTCAGCTGAAAAAAATGGGACTGATGGACCAAATATCAACTTTGGATTCGAATTTGGCCTCCGCGATGGCGCAAGCTCAGGTCAACGGCGGGAGAGGCTATATCGATACAGCCCTTAAGCTTTCTTTTGAGCAGACAAAACTGGTGGCGGCTGAGATTCTGACTTACAAAAAAATAATCTATCAGGGCGCAGAGCAAGGTGTAGAGTCTCTCGATGCCAATCCTGTTCTTGTTAGTTCTGATGTGATCGAGCTATTAAAGAAATCAGCCTCTGTACTGATGGGAGATGACGTGGGTTCACTCATGTCTGCCGACGCTGTAGGCACTTGTAGTTTGTCTGGGTCATAGGTTAAGCACTTTGGGTTGATTGTGAGGTTGAATTTCAAGTTGAGTGCGTTTCAAATTGAGACGCCGTATGAAAACACTTAACTGAAATCTAAAAGCAACCGATAATAATAACGTATGAGTAAGACTATCCTAGTTGTTGATGATGAGAAAATGTTTTGCGAGATTATCTCCGAGCGCCTGAAGGCTGCCGGGTACACTGTTTTGACTGCAGAAAACGGTCAGCAGGCACTCGATATTTTGGCAAAAAATAAAGTCGATGTGGTTTTATCCGACGTGAAAATGCCGGTCATGAACGGTATGGATTTGCTTAAACACGTGCAAGAACTCATTAACAAGCCTGAAATGGTTATGATGACAGGCTACTCTGATTTTACTGAAAAAGAGATGGTTGATGCCGGAGCTGTGGCCGTTTTAGAAAAGCCTGGCATCTGGGATAAATTAATCGCTACTCTTTCAACTATTCGTCTGCATTGAGTTGATGATTGATTTTGCTCTGAACTTAATAGTAACTTGAATCATGTCACTTGAGACTTCACCTTCAAAAAAAAATCTCACATCAAGCAACACTTCGATTTCTTCATTGCTAAAAACAATAGCACTTTGGTTGATAGTTATATCACTCAGCCTTGTGGCCTATGGTGTTGGGCTTAAATTAGGGCGAGATTACAAAGCAAAACGAGATAAACTAATTGCGAGCGAACTTTGAGCGCGCCTTTAAGTAACCAAGTACATACTGAATTCCGCTGGTCACAGATAGAATTGTGCTGACCCAAAGCGCCCAGTAGCCAATCCTATCAAATGGAATGTGGCTCCAGTTTTCGCCCACGATCACAGCCGGAATTGCTATCATTTGCAGCGCTGTTTTCCATTTGCCCGAAGCTTGAGCTGCAATGATGATTTGGTCAGCAGCCGCCACTGAGCGCAGGCCGCCAATCAAGGTGTCGCGGGTTAAAATAACTATCACCATGTACGGATCGATGCGGTGATAAGGTATAAGCATTACCAAAATACTTGTGACTAAAATTTTGTCGGCAATGGGATCCATAAATTTTCCCATGTTACTGACGGCGTTATATTTGCGAGCAAAGTAGCCATCGTAGTAATCTGTGACGCTCGCTAAAATAAATAATCCTGCCGCCATGACATTGAAAATAAGCTCTTGCGGGGCTAAGAGCGCCACAATAATGGGCACTAATGCGATCCTGAAGCTAGTGATCCACATTGGCAGTTTTTTTTGCCAAGCCGTGGGCTCTGCTGAGGGGAGAGATTTTTTTACTTTATTTGCTTTGCTCACCACTCTATTGGGCTTGATTGTCATAGCTGGTGTCAAAGTACTCTTTCTGATTGTAGGTGCATAGCAGCATGTGGCAGTCTCTCGCCTGAATTAGGTTTGGAGTAAAACTATGCAGATTCAAAACAATACAGATCAGCTTCACTCAAGACGAAAATCTCCTCGGGTGAGCCTTGTTTTTGATAGCCGATTTTTGCGCCCCCTCTCGGGGGTTAAGGTTCTTTGGGAGGACCGATCACAGTCCCATGTTTTTGATATGAGTCTAACGGGTATTGTTCTTGAAAAAACGGGAGTCCTAAAAGAAATTTTAGTGAAAGCAAAGCCAGGGTCGTTATTTTCGATCAAGCTCAAATTTGAAGCTCAAGATTTAGGCGGACTTCCTGAAGAGCGATTGAGTCTTGATTTGCGGGTGGTTGAGTTGGGCACTGGCTATGTCTCTGCGATGATTGATTCGATTGCGAGCGAAGGGCGCATGAAGCTCACACAAAACCTAAAAGATGCCTTCGTTGTTAAAAACTTTAATTTGCAATCTAGTCCTGAAGAGATGCTGCGCTTGCATCCCGACTTTTCTGGCCTTCAGTGGTACCACTCAGCTTTTGATACGAATGTTTTGCTGCGTCTGGAGCAAGGCGAGTTGAAAGATCTTTTGATCGAATATGACACTCTCTTTTTGAAATACAATGCCGACAAAGGTGTGCAAATTCAAAAATCTTTCGCGATGGCGGATCTCGGGCACGGCTACAGTCAGTTGTGGTTGCAACAGCAAAACCAAAAAGTGGCCATGGGAGCTAGTTGGCCCGAGAGATTAAGTCGGATCCTGGAGCAAGCAGGTCAGGCTTCTCCAAAGATGGCAGCCGACTTTCAACATGTCCGCAATTTCATGACAGCTTTGCGAGATGTCTAAAGCGGATGTTTAGCTGGAATCACTTGGTTCAATTTTACGAGACTGATTTGATGGGCATTGTGCATCACTCGAATTATTTGCGTTATTTTGAAGAAGCCCGCGTGGCCTGGGCTCACGCCCAAGGTATTTTGGACTATCAAAAAAAAGAATCTGCCTACGCCCTGGCTGTGATCGAGACTCGCGTACGACATCTCAAGCCCAGCTCTTTTGGGGACCAGTTGCGTGTCGACATTCAGGCCAAGCGAGAGGGAGCATTGATTCTCTTTCAATATCGAATTCACTCTTTGACCAAAAACGAAGTCGTAGCGGTGGGGATGACCTCGCATGCGGCACTTAACTTTGCATTGAAACCAATTAAAATTCCGCAAGATATGAAAACCATACTGGAGAAAGAATCATGGACAGAAACCTGGCTTTAGAATTTGTTCGAATCACCGAGGCAGCGGCTTTGGCCTCCGCAAAATTTATGGGTCGTGGCGACGAAAAAGCGGCTGACCAAGCGGCTGTCGATGCCATGAGAAAAGCTTTTGATTCAGTTCGCATCGACGGCACAGTGGTGATCGGTGAGGGCGAGCGCGATGAAGCTCCCATGCTCTACATCGGTGAGCGCGTCGGTCGCAAAACTGAGGACTCTCCGGCTATTGATATCGCTCTTGATCCCTTGGAGGGAACAACGATTTGTGCGACGGGTGGAGTAGGTTCTATTTCTGTAATCGCTGTGGCTGAGCGCGGAAATTTTTTGCATGCACCTGACACTTACATGGATAAAATTGCCTGCGGACCTGCAGCTAAAGGTAAAATTGATTTAGATGCCACTCCAGCAGAGAATGTTAAAAGAGTGGCTGCTGCTCTTGGTAAGCCCGTTGAGGATGTCACGGTGATGATTTTGGACCGACCAAGACATGCAGATCTTATTCAAGAAGTTCGTAAGACAGGTGCTAGAATTCATTTGATCGGTGATGGCGATGTTTCGGCGAGTGTTGCGGCAGCATGGCCAGGCAGTGGTATTGATCTTCTTTTGGGAATCGGCGGAGCTCCAGAAGGAGTGATCTCGGCGGCGGCAATGCAATGCCTGGGCGGAGACTTTCAGGGTCGCTTGAAATTTCGCAATGACGACGAAAAAGCACGGGCCACTAAAATGGGCATTAAAGATTTCAACAAAAAATACACGATTGATGAGTTGGCTTCAGGGTCAGTGATGTTTTGTGCAACAGGTGTAACTGATGGACCTTTGCTTAAAGGTGTGAAGACTCTGCCAGGGCGACAAGCAACGACTCACTCACTTGTTATGCGATCTGCGACGGGCACAATCCGCACGGTTGAAGCTCATCACCACTTGGATCGAAAAAAGGTTTAGTTTAAATAAGTTATGGCTGGGTCTTTAAGTTGTTTTTCTTGCGGAAAAGAAATCTCGTTCGCTGATCGTATCGGCCGGCGAGAGGAGTGTTCGTCTTGCGGGGCGGACGCTCATGTCTGCAAGAATTGCGAATTTTATGACCCCAAGGTTTACAACGAGTGCCGAGAGACCTCGGCCGAAGTTGTCCGTGAAAAAGACCGAGCCAATTATTGTGACTTCTTTAGTCCGCGTACCGGGGCCTCCGGGGGAGTCAGCAAAGCAGACCTTTTAAAGGCTCAGGCCGAGGCGCTTTTTAAGAAGCCATAAGGTAGCTACAAGCATTCTTGACATCGTTTGAAAATGTTCTCAGACTCAAGTCATGGCATCAGCAGAAACGACCGATCTATTTAAGTGTACTCCTGAGCAGTTTTTTAAAATCATCACTGATTTTCCTGCTTACCCCTTGTTTCTTCAAGAGGTGAAAGAGTGTAAAGTTTTAAAAACTGACGGCAAAAAAAAGCTCGTTGAGTTCAACGTCAGCGTGATGAAAAGCTTTAAATACAATATGTGGATGATCGAAGAAGCCCCACACTCACTGACTTGGGAATTTGCTTCAGGGGACTTGTTCAAAACCTCGTCTGGTTCATGGAAGCTCAAGGACGAAGGTGGCAAAACCAGAGCCACTTATGCTGTCGATGCGACATTTAACATGTTTGTGCCAGGGCCCATCGCTAAAGCCTTAGTGAGCGTCAACTTGCCAAATATGATCGCAAGTTATCACAAAAGAGTGGCCGAGCTTTATGGCCGATGATTCTCAGGAGTCAAAAAAAGAGGGTCTGCTCGGTGAGACTTTAAAAAAAGTTTTCACAGCCGGTGTCAGTGCTGCATTTATGACAGAAGAAAGCGTTCGCGCCTATCTTGCGGAGCTAAAACTGCCTAAAGAAATTCTCAATCTGTTGCTTCAGCAAGCCAGTAAGTCCAAAGACGAAATGACTCAAAGGGTGACCAAAGAGATCGTTGCGATGGTGCAAAAGGTAGATTTTGCCAAAGAGGTTTCAAAGTTCGCCCAAGAGCACAAATTCAAAGTCACAGCTGAAATCGAGATCAGTAAAAAAGACTCTTCGACCTAAGGCCTGTTTTTGACTCTACTGTCTCAAGTTGAGAGAGTATCATCCGATAGGGCAGCATGGGTTTATTTGCAATTGCACTCACAGCCGTGATTCTTTTTTGTTTTTGCTGCCGGCATCTTATGCTTGTTGTGACTAAGCCGCTACCTGGCTTCAATGAAACCGGATACACAAAAGCAGCGTTGAGGGTAAAAAAGCAATACCAAGTCTTTTCGTGGTCTGTGATGACAATGGCTTTTTTAATGGGCCTCGTTGTTTCGTTTTATCAGGTTTACACACAGATTTAATCTGAAAATAGCCTAATGATTTCAGTTGTTTGCATTCTATTGCAATTGCTCTCAATTGTGTATATAATCATGTATATATTTAAGTACATAAATATGTATTCCGATATGAATATAAATGCGAGGTGTACGTGCAGATAGGTAAGCTGAAAGAAGAAAATAATGAAATGCTAGAGGCGTATAAAAAACTTGGTTTTAGCAATAAAACTAAAATGATGGACCATGCGCTGGATCTATTAAGAGAGACTATTCAGAAAGAAAAAAGAAGATCTACAAGAGAAGAAATGCTGAGCCTATACGCTCAGTCGTCAAATGAAAGCTATTTTGAAAATATAGATGGGGATGACTTTGAGTGATTTTTTAGTAGGAGATGTCGTTTCAATTAATTTGGATCCCACTAAAGGGCACGAATCAAAAAAAACTAGGCCCTGTATTATAATTAATATTCATCCGAAGCTTGAGCTGATCACAGTCTTTCCTGTTACCGACGGCAAAAACAAAAAAGGGCAGATTTTTGTTTCAATTAAAAATTTGAAATCCGCTGGATTGGTAAAAGCCTCGGTCATAGATACGTATCAAATACGTTCTCTATCTAAAGAGCGGGTGGTGAAAAAAATGGGCTTTATTTCTAAGGATGAGATATTTGAATGCCGGAAAAATATTGCATTAATTTTTGAAATTGATGAAGAGCATCTTTCCTCTTGAGTAAATTTTTTTGAAACAAATAGCTCTTGGCGTCAGTGGCTTTCGGAAGGTTTAAAAATTACAAAAGTTCATTTTTATGCTTTAGTAAGCCCTAAAAAAAGGGGCTGTTATGATAAAATTAATTTCGCTTGTTATATCGCTTGGTGTTTGTGTGGGATGCACCTTGGTTCCACTTAATGAGGCAAAAAAACAAGAGGTCAATGATGTAGGTGTTGCTTTGCTTATTGAAGATTCAATACCGGTCGCCTACATGGGAACAACTATTTTCAATAATGAAGCCAGTCGTGTGAATATTGCGTCTTGGGGTCTGAACGAAAATATCGTGAACGAAATGGAGTCTGGCTTAAAATCAATTGGAAAGGCTTATAAAAAAATAAACTTTGATAAAAGCAAGATCAAACAGTCCATTGAAAATGGGAATACTGCCACAAATAGACTAGTAGGGGACGTTAACGAAGAGCTGAGTGAATATCTTTTGTCGGCGGCTCAAGATCAGGGAGCGAAATATCTTTTTGTGTTTCGCTCAGTTCACTCAGATAATCATCCGCAGCCGAAAGGATTTGGGTTGTTTTGTCGGAGTGCCTTTGGCACTAAGGGTGATTGGCAAGCCTACGGATTGTTCCACGTTGCGCTCTGGGATATAAGAGCCAAATCAAAAGTTTATCAAACAGCACTT
>CANCBY010000031.1 GCA_947374445.1 Pseudobdellovibrionaceae bacterium | reverse complement strand
GCTTTAAAGATGGCGGCCTTTGCCCCTCAAGATTATGCAGCCATCATGACTTCGGTACATCATGAGGTCTCGGCATTTGGCGGCGCTTTTTTGATGTTGGTGGCGCTCAAGTATTTTTTCGATCAAAATAATCATGTGCACTGGATCAGTGTCATCGAGAAGCCTTTGGCCAAGCTGGGCCGGCTCGAAGCCGCCGAAGTGGGCGTGGTTTTAATTTTAATTTTTATTTTCAGCAAGCTTGTTCCTGCTGACGAGGCACTGCCCGTTGTCTACTCGGGGATTGCCGGGGTCATTAGTTTTCTATTAGTTGAAGCTATTGGTGAGTTTTTAAAGGCACCTGAGACCGCAGCCGGGGCTGCAGCGCTTTCCGAAAAAGAATTGCACCGCGCGAGTGTGGGAATGTTTTTGTATCTCGAAGTTCTAGATGCCTCATTCAGTTTTGATGGAGTCATCGGAGCCTTTGCGATCACCAACAATCTTTTTATCATCGCCATCGGTCTTGGCATTGGTGCACTGTTCGTGCGAAGCCTCACAATCATGATGGTTGAAAAGGGCACGCTCCAAGCCTTTGCATTTTTGGAGCACGGTGCTTTTTACGCGGTGGCAGCTCTTGCCGCGATGATGTTTTTGGGCACGGTTGTCGAAATCCCTGAATGGATCACGGGGACATTGGGTGCCACTTTTATCGGGCTTTCAATATTTTCGAGTGTTCGAGCGAAGAGGGCTTAGCTCGCAATCGCCGCACGGATATCAGTTCGAATTAATTTGAAAAGCGCCCAAGCCCAAGAATTGAAATAAAAACGGCGACCCTAGAGCCGCCGTTTGGAACGGATTCCTCTCGCCACAACGAGAGGAGATTGTCATGAACACACATGATGATTATCGGAAAAAACGAGAGGACCTTGAGCATTTTCTCCGGCTATTCATGCTGGGGCTTAAGATCCTCTACTACTTGCTGTTGATCTATTCGATCCTGGGCTAAAGTTTTATGTGCCAGTCTGTGAATCTGGTTATTTAACCCGCGAGCACTTCATGGCTGAAGGCGCGGCATTAGGGTCACTTTAGTCCTCAGAGCCTCACACACCTAAACCTCAGCCGGAGCAAAGCCTCTGCGGAGCATGTTCTCGGTCACACAGCGGGGCTCGGTGAATTGCTTCAAATAATCGGGGCCGCCGGTTTTGCTGCCAACGCCTGACATTTTAAAGCCACCAAAAGGATGTCGATCGACCATGGCACCTGTGATACCGCGGTTGATGTACAGGTTGCCGACTTCAAACTCCGCTCTGACTTTTTTAATATTTTCTGGTGAGCGTGAGAAGAGTCCCCCGGTTAGAGCGTACTCTGTTGAGTTTGCAATCTCGAGAGCCTGTTCAAGGTTTTTGGCTTTGATCAGAGCTAGCACTGGGCCGAAAATTTCTTCTTGAGCGAGCTTTGAGTTTCCATCCACTTGCGTGAATATTGTGGCTGGAACAAAATTTCCACCAGCGACGCTAGGGCCTTGAAACAAAAGTTTGTTGGTCTTTTTAGCTTCCTCGATGGTTGCGAGAATTCTCTGATGAGCTTCTTCGTCAACAACGGGGCCTAGATATGCCATTCCGCTCTCTGCAGAGGCTTGATGAATGGATTTTGTAGCTTCGAGCAAACGTTGTTCGAATTTATCAAAAACTTCTTCGAGCACGATGCATCTTGAGGCAGCCGAGCACTTTTGCCCTGCAAAGCCAAATGCAGAATACAAAACTCCGTCGACGGCTTCGTCAAGGTCGGCATCGCTATCGATGATCACAGCATTTTTGCCACCCATTTCGATGATACAACGTTTGACTGAAGTTTGGCCGGGCTTGTGTTTAGCAGCCTCTGCTAAAATGTGAAGACCCACGGCTTTTGAGCCTGTGAAGGCAATTGTTGCGATCTTTGCATGTTGAACTAAGTATTCACCAACCTCTTCGCCAAGGCCTGGCAAAAAGTTGACAGTGCCAGCGGGAAGCCCTGCTTCGATGAATAGATCCATGAGCCCTGCAGCAACCACAGAGCTTTGTTCTGCAGGCTTCATGATCACGGTGTTACCAGTGACAAGAGCAGCTGCGGCCATGCCACAAAGAATCGCTAGCGGAAAGTTCCAAGGAGCAATAACGAGCGCGATTCCGCGAGGCATGTATTCATACTGCGAAGATTCGCCAGGCGTTTGACCGACCTTGATTGGCTTTGTGAGCTCGCGCTGATGGCGAGCATAGTAGCGGCAAAAATCGATAGCTTCCGTGACATCGCCGTCGGCTTCGGCCCAAGGCTTGCCAACCTCGAGAACCTGAGTGGCCATGAGTTTGTAGCGATCGCGCACCATCAGATCGGCAACGCGGTCAATCAGGTCTGCACGTTGCTCAGATGGAACTTTTTTCCAAGTGGCGAAAGCTTTTTGTGCCGCTTGCACAGAGGCTTCAGCGTCTTCAATAGAGGCCAAGCAAATTTGTCCGACAATTTGAGAGGTGTTTGAAGGGTTTGTGCGCGGGAGAGTGCGAGAGGTCTTAACTTGCTTGTGATTGATCACAAGCGGGTAAATCTTGCCTAAGTCTTTTCGCGCTTCAGTGAGAGCGATCTCCATCGATTTGCGAGTTTCTTCGAAAGCAAAATCCAAAAGAGCTTCATTGTAAAAACGATTTTCGACTTTGAGCTCGCCTGTTGTGGATTTCAAATCCGCGCGTGGATCTTTCAGAAGTTTCTCAATCGTTTGACCTTCGGCAAATTTGCCACGGAGCCATGATTCATTAGATGTGTTCTCGAGAAGTCGGCGCACAAGATAAGCCATGCCAGGGATCAGTTCGCCCACGGGAGCGTACTCGCGGATGCGATAACCCATGTCAGCCAGTGAGCGTTTGATCGGGTCGGCCATTCCGTAAAGCATTTGAATTTCAAAGCCCTCTTTCGGCACACCCAGTTTTTCGGCAGCCACAAGCGCCGCAGCCAATGATCTTACGTTGTGCGAAGCAAAGGCCGCGCGGATGTATTTGTAGTTTTGCAAAAGCAATTCAGCGCAAGCCTCATAGTTGGCATCGGACTCTTGCTTGATCGTGTAAACCGGGATACTCCATCGGCGTTGTTCTGCCTCGACAGTTTCATAATCCCAATAAGCGCCTTTGACCAGGCGAACCGTGATTGGAGTTCCGCGTGTTTGTGCAAAGCGAACCAGATCATGAATGTCGGCCAAAGAGTCGCGCAAGTAAGCCTGAATCACGCAACCAAAATGGCGGTAGCTTTTGAACTCCGTCTCGAGCATGAGTTCTTTAAAAACTTCGAGAGTCAAATGCTTCACCGAGTATTGTTCCATGTCGAGGTTGATGAAAACACCCTTTTCCATCGCTAAGCGAAGAATGGGGCGCAGGCGTTCTTTCAACTGAGACTTCGTGAAGTCCCAAGCTTTGTCGTTGATCTGAGAGTATAAAGCTGTGAGCTTAACACTGACGTTGACCTTTGGAATAGGGCCATCCGCATCGCGATCGATCTGTGGTACTTCATCCCAGTTTTTGGCGTCTTTTGCCAGCCACTCGATGAGTTCCATATATTTAGATTGATACTCGAGAGCTTCTTTTTCGCTGAGAGTAGCTTCGCCAAGGATGTCGACCGTAAACGTAATCTTATTTTTGCGAGCTTTTTTGATAACGGGCAGGGCCTCATCCGGATTTTCACCGGTGATGAACATCTTCGCCATTTGAGTGACGTTTTTGCGAATAGCTCCGGCCATCAAGCCAGGTGCTAGAGAGCCCAAGCCCAAACCAAAATTAAAAACAGATGGAAGCTCTTCTCCGCTTTCAGAGAAATATTCTTTCAAGTGACGGGCGACTTCGCTGCCTGAATTCAGGGATGGCAAAACGTCAACAAAGCGAAACATCTGAGTTTTGAAGTCTTCGTTTTTCATCGACCAGTCCATGATTTGGCCATACCACCAATCTTTGTTAAAGATCGAGCCTTTGGATTGGCTTTCCATGCGGTTGAGGATTTCTTCGCCTTTGCTGCGCACTTGATTTTCTAATGACATAGGAGCCCCCATTTTAGAGGGGCAAAGCTACTCCGGAGAGTTTTTCATTTCAACAAAATCAGTGCGTTTTATTGGTATTTTAAGCAGGGGTTGCGTCTTTGGGTGGTTTTTCTTTGACCACTCGCCAGCTGTGAGTGATTTCACCACGGATTTCGGCTTTGACCACATCACCGTCCTGCAAGGGACCAACTCCAGCCGGCGTGCCTGTTAAAAGCAGGTCGCCCGCGCAAACAGGGAAGTGTTTGATAACATAATCGACTAAGTAGGCTGGATCAAAAATCATCTGCCGAAAGCTCGCTTGCTGGCGAAGCTCCTCATTAACCCAGAGGCGAATCTCAAGATCCTTCAAGGCCTCAAGGCTTTTAATACCGAAAAACGCCGAGACCGGGCAGGCGCCATCAAATGATTTCGCCATAGTCCACGGCTTGCCCTCTTTTTTGGCCTGAGTTTGCAGGTTTCTCTCCGTGAGATCCAGAGCCACCGCGCACTCCATGATTTTCATTTGCGAGCTAAACTTAAGTGCTAGTTCGACTTCGTGATGAACCTCCGTGGTCCAATGTGGCAACGTCAACTCCATCGCATTGACAGTCGCCGAGCTGCCAGCCTTGAGAAAGATCATCGGTGAGGCAGTGGGTTCGCTCCCCATTTCTTTAGCGTGATCTGCATAGTTACGGCCCACGGCCCAAATGTTTCGAATCATCATAGCGACAAGGTCTCCATTTTTTCGAGTGTCCAAAGTGCTTGGCTGGTGTCAAAAATCATAAAATGCCCAGGGGCCCAACAGTCAAGATAGCGGTCGTGAGCCAAGTCTGTCTCGCAGGTGATTTCTTGCATGGCAGCCTCGAGCCAGTCGACATGTGTACAGATAAATGTACAGAGAGATGCGGCGCCGGTTTGTTGTTGCAAACCACCGAGTGTCGAACGCACTCGATTGGCAAAAAGCTTTCGGTCTTCGATGGGGGACCGCTCATCCAACTCTGGCCTGATCTGCAGTGAAATTTTGAGATGAGAAGCGAGGTCTATAAAGGTCATGTGAGTGCGCAGCTTCGGAGAGCAAATGAGGCGCTGCGGAAGAGGGAGGCGGCTTTTTTGCACCAAATCCACTAGGGCCTTTGCCTGCTGAATGCCACGAGCTGAGAGCGGTGGGTTTGAAGTCCCGCTATTCTCACGTTCTGCATGTCTAAAGAGCACCAATTTCATAAAAACTATTGGAGCTTGTGGGACAGAGGTTGGCAAGGCCGAAATAGGCGTGTAGGTTGCTGACCCATGGCTCGAATTCACCGTTTTGTGACAAATGATTTTACTGTTCGGATTGCCGCAGTTGATGCCACCCACGCGGTGGCTGAAATGCAGCAAATCCAAAACTCATATCCTCTTGCTACTTTAGGCGTAGGGCGTGCAATGGTTGGCGCCTTGCTTCTTGCAAGTCATCTAAAAGAAGGCCAACAAGTCGGACTTTTGTTTAAGGGCAACGGGCCGCTGGGGAGCGTTTTTGCTGAGGCGGATTTCGAGGGAAAAGTGCGCGGCTACTGCCCGAATCCACATTATTTAGCTCCGGTCAAAGAAGATGCTTTATCATTGGGTAAAGCATTGGGTTTTGGTCTTTTAAATGTGACTCGCCATCAGCCATTCCAACGTTTGCCTTTTCATGGCACAGTTGAAATGGAGAGTGGCGAAGTGGGCGAGGATATCGCTCATTACTTGCATCAGTCGCATCAAATTCGCAGCCTTGTGAACCTAGGAGTTTTTTTGGACTCCTATGGCCGGGTCAAAGCTGCAGGTGGAATCTTGATTGAAGTAATGCCTGGGGTCGAAGAAGAAATCGTCGAAAAAATTCAAACTAACGCCGATCAGGTTAAGGGCAATATTTCTAAAATGATTTTGGATGGAGCTCGTCCGGCTGATCTCATTGCACCTTATTTGACGGGCTTGCCGCACACGCAAATTCCACATGATCATGAAGTTCAGTACTTTTGCCCGTGCACCGTAGATCGGGTGATGAGAGCTTTAGGAACTTTGGGTCAAAAAGATCTTCAAGAGATGATTGATTCAGAGGAAGAAGCTAAAATCCAATGTCAGGTCTGCGGTAGATCTTATCAGGTCTCAACGGCCGAGCTTGCGGATCTCAAAGAGGCGCTTCGCAAATCCTCAATGCACTGAGCTAGATGTGAAATCTTGTTAAATATTTAAGTTAAAATAATTCTAATATTAAGAGGATCTTAATTTTACATTAAGTTGATGATGCCTATAATCTGAGCCAACGGAGATAAATCAAATGGAATTGATCAGGGAGAACCTCAGGATGCGGGTGCTTATAATTGAAGATGAAAAAGAGATTCGTGAGTTCCTTGTTGGGCAGCTTCAAGAAGATGGCTACGAATGCATGGGGCTTGAGAATGGTGACGAGCTGCTCAAAAAGCTCGAGAGCTTTTATCCGGACGTTCTATTATTAGATCAAATGATGCCAGGTAAATCGGGTGGGGATTTGATTCGTGAAATTCGCTCGAATATTCGTTTCAGTGAATTGCCTATTATGATGGTAACAGGCCTAGTAGGAGAATCAGACAAAGTAAAAATGCTAAACTCTGGTGCTGATGACTACGTCACAAAGCCTTTTTCTGTAAAAGAACTTGTGGCTCGGATCAACGCATTAGCTCGTCGCAGCCAAGCAGCTCACAAAGGTCAGCAAAAAAACATTTCGGTTCAAGATTTGACGATTGATCTAAATGTGCACAAAGTTTTTCATCGTGGCATCGAAATCAGTCTGACATTGACTGAGTTCAAGATTTTAAGTGAGTTGCTAAGGCAATCAGGACAAGTGCTGACGAGAGATCGTTTGCGTGAAAAAGCTCTTGGCAATTTGAATGTGACAGATCGAACAATCGACGTGCACATGGCCTCACTCAGAAAAAAGCTCACTGACATGGGCGATAAAATTGAAACCGTTCGTGGCGTTGGTTATCGAATTTCGATGAACTAAGCACGGCTTGGTTTCGTCGAGAGCGATGCGCCTCTAATACAAAAAAATTGAATAGCTCCTATAAGCTGCAAGTTTTCCGCGAGCTGGAGGGAGGGAGGATTTCTCTCTCCCTACCAGTAAAGGTAGGATGTGGGGTGGGATTTGTGAGCTTGCCTGGTCCCCGCGGTCGCGGTAGCTGCTCGGTCTTACTTCTTATAGAGCAAGACGAAGGCCAAGGCTTTTGGGGTTAATTTGACCCCAAAAAAAGATAAAATAATTTTTTAAAATCATTGAGAGCTTTCCGAAGCCGCAATTTGAGCACGTGCTTGAGATCTAGTGTCTAAAATCAAGACACCAATAAATTGAGTAAAAACAATGACTTGTGGTTTTTCTCGAAATGAGATGTCGAATCTTGTTGGTTTTTGGGTTTTTCAAAGTTTTACAGAATCTTTCAGAAAACATAAATTCATTAGCAAAATTAGATACTTGGAATTTTTTGCGAGGTTTTGGCGGTGCGGCCTCAAGCTTGTAGTAGCTAAGGTCATGAAGAAAACAGTTCTTGGATTCATTTTGATCCCATTGGCCCTATTTGGTTTGCAGGCCTGTGGACCTAATCCCCTTTCATTTTTGCAACCCAGTTACAAGGCCCAAGATGATTGTGGCTTCGTACAAAATGTTTATGGTGAGCGAATTTCTTGGAAGGGTCAGACTCCTATCACTCTTAATGTTCATGAATCTTTTCCGCCGCAGTTTTATGGAGCTTTGCAAAGTGCCATGAAAAAATGGGAGATCGCCGTGGGCCACCCCTTGTTTCAGGTGGGCACTTATGGAGTGTCGGGTCCTCTTACGCCTCGTCAAGACGGATCAAATATCATTTATATGATGAATACTTGGGAGGACAATAAAACCCAAGAGCAGGCACGAACCTCAGTTTATTGGGTCGGAGACACCATTAAAGAGGCGGACATTCGTTTGAATGGCAAAAACTTTACGTTCTACTGGCAGCAACCCGCTTCGGGCTCAGATGTGCATATTGAGAGCCTTTTGATTCATGAATTAGGGCATGTTTTTGGATTGAAGCACCGAGATGACTCGGGGAGCGTGATGGCCACGTTTCTGGCGAGCTTAACAGTCAGAGACAAGGTCGCCGAAGCTGATGTCCAATCTATGCGTTGTGAGTATTGAGCGGGAGTGCAGATTTGAAATTATTTTATGTCACTAAATTTAAGTTGTGAGTTTTGAGAGATAGCACCTAGACTTTTATACCGGGTCTGTAAAACGAGACGTTGCAAGATATAACGAGGAGACACTATGAGAATCATTCAGCCAATCAGTGCTTTTGATGCTACGCCTGAAACTAATCGGGCCGCTGATCAAAAATACAATCATGAGTTTGGCGAGACTTCGCATTCTCTTCATTCTTCTTCTGGTTTTGCCTACAATGAGATGGCTGACATTACGGTTAACATCGTTGACCCCGTTGCCGAGTTGCAAAAAAACTTGGCTCATTTACAAGATCTTCAATCGCGCATGAAATTTATGACTCGTGAAGTGCGCTACCTTTTGAAGGTTTAACATCACTAATTTTTTTTAAGTGCGAAGGTGGATTGTGAGAGTAGTTCTGGTTTTTTTATTAACTACGACTCTCCTTGCTATTTGCTTTCAGGCAAAAGCTCTTTCGATCTATCGAACGGGAAATCCCAACGACATTGTAACACGAACTCAGCAAGTGAACTGCTTAGCTGGCGGCGGAGATGACAACCTTTGGGTGGGCGGCTGGAAGTACATGCTCAATAGTGCTGCCGGGGGCGATATCGTTATCATTCGAACCGATGGTGAAGCCGGCGGATACGCGTCTTGGATTTATGACGACTCCGAAAATCAAGGTTTGCCGCGTGTGAACTCGGTCACGGTTCTCTCGCTCGTAGGCCGCCAAGATGCCAACGACCCTCGAGTAGTTAAAGCTTTAGGTCACGCCGAACTTATATTTTTTTCGGGTGGAGATCAAAGCACCTACATTTCATGGTTTCATAAAACAGCTCTTGAATCCGAATTGTACCGAGCCATCCGACAGCGCAATGTTCCTGTCGGAGGAACAAGTGCAGGCATGGCACTCCTTGCGGGGATAGACTTTCGAGCGCGGTACCCTTCTCCTTCGACGGGCGGCATGGTGACCTCCGAAGATGTCCTCAAAAATCCTACGGCTAAGTTTGTAGATTTAGATTCTCATGTGATCATCGGACCCGACATGGAAGGCATCATCACTGACACTCACTTCTCACAAAGAAATCGTCATGGGCGGATGATCGGGTTCTTAGCAAAAGCACTGATCGGTCAAAATCTTGCACCTGAGAAACTGCACGGAATTGGAGCCGATCAAGATTCGGCGTTTTGTTACAACAAAAGCGGGGTGGGCAGAGTGTTCGGGCCAGGCTCGGTTTACTTTTTTTCTCCGCAATCTCGTCCCGAAATTTTAAAAGCGGGTCAGCCGCTCACCTGGTCGAGAAAATCAGGAGCGGTGCGAGTTCAAGCCTTGGCTCAGGGCGAGTATTTGTTTGATCTGAAAGCATGGAGACCAATCACGCAAGGGCGTGCGTCCCCAGTTACAACGGCTCCAACGCAAGAGATCTGGTGGGTTGAGCAGGGCCAATATTTTGAAGGCCCTCTTTAAAACACTGAGTTTAAGTTCGCACGCCATCGTTAAAACTTATTGTCTCTCGAGGCAAGCTTAGGGATGACGACTCGGACGTAGTCGCCTTCGCGGGTTCTTTCCATAGCTTCGGGGATGACAGGCTTTTCAAATTTAAATTCTTCGCGGAATGTTTGGTAGCTGTTGGTTGAAAACTTGCGGTCTTCTTCTTGCCTGTTTTCTTGAAAAGAACGAACACCTTCGACGGCAGCATGGTCGTGGTGAACTTTGATTTTTACGTTGTCTTTTTCATGGGATGGAACATATGTCGTCAGGATGTATGACGAAGAATTTTCGCTAAGGTTGGTGCCGCGATTTTCAATACGATAGAAAGGGTCTTCTTTGATTTCGTCGTAATGGTTTATCTTTCCAACAATGGCTGCTTGGTTTTGCGCAAGTTCTTTTGTGAGCATTTCTTTTTGCACATTCACTGATTCTCGTTGCGCTCTAGCATTGTTGTCGTAGGTCCATTTGTACTGTTCGTTTTGATGTTTGAGATTTTTTTGGTAAGCCTCTTTATTTTTTGCAAAGGTTGTTTGATACTCTGATTCTTGGTCTTTTTTGCGTTCGTTATAAGCTTTTTGCTTTTGCTCGAGGTCATGTTTTGATGAAACGTCTTGCTGAGCTAATTTTCTTTCAACGGTGTCTTTGTTTTCTGTAACCCTGCGTTCGCCCATTTTATTGACGTCTTCAACACGTATTTGATTTACATCGCGAGTCTTTTCGACAATTTTTTCGCCTTTTGTTTTTTCGTATTCAACGCGTTTTTCGTTGTCAGTCCTTAGGTTTTGCAGACGTTCTTCGCCGATTTTACTTTGTCGGTCGATATCGTTTTTGTACTTTGAGTGGACGGTCTGAACTGATTTTTCTCCACGGGCCCGCTCTTTAGAGACTTGCTCTTGGTTCATCGTTGAGGTTTTGCCGAGCTCTTCTTTGATATTTTCCTTTTGTATTGTGAGGATTTCTTGTCGATTTTCGCTCTCCTTGGAGTAACGCTCACCAAAATCTTGATTTAGCTTTGCAAGCTTTCCTTCATTGCTTCGCTCGGCCTGAGTGAGTTTGTCATTGCCGGTCTTTTTTGTGGTTTCGACTTTCTCTTGAACCTTGCGATCCATGTCTTGCAATGATTTTTCTTGTTGTTGTGCATATTTAGAGGTGGCTTTTGCAATTTGTGAGCGATTGTTGTTTTCGCGCTCTTGGAGCTCTTTCATTCGGCTGTCGATCTGTGCTTGCTGTTCTTTGAGCTTTGCCTCTTCGACCTTTATATCAGAATCGCTGTATTTTTTAAGTGAGTCCAACTGCTTTGAGGTGGCTTCTTTCTCGTTTTGCATTTTGTAAGTGTGAGTACTACGAACGTTTTCGAGCTCATTGGCATTGTCTTTTTTGATGTGATTAATGACGGCTTCGTTTTGAGTTTTTATTTTGCCGATTTGTTCGGCGTAATTATCTTTAAGGCTTTCGATTTCTTTGGTTTGAGTTTCTTGGACTTCTTTGCGCTTTTTTGCATACTGCGCCTGCATTTCTGCAAGGTCTTGGGATTGATTTTTTTGTGCTGCTAAAACTTCGCCCGCCATGCGATCAGTGTATCAAACTGAGACGGGTTCTGCTCTGGCAGAGCCGTTCAAGGCCCTTAATCTAGACTGAAATCTAACTTACTTTACTGGTGTGGCTTCCTGCGAAGCTGGGGCGCGTGGAGTGTTCGGATTTTCGCAGATCTCTTGAAAGCCACCAGTACGGCCACGGCACATCCAGGTTTCAAGCTCGCTGATGGTTTCCCCTGGAGCGAGTGGGTAGTAGTAGGGATACTGCTCTTCATCTAGGTTGCTTTTAACCAGACGAAAGTCAGTTGTGGTCGGCGACTCTGTTGGATTTGTTGGTTTTAAAGATGTTGCAGGCGGCGAGCCGGTTACTGCGGCCTCCGGCTTTGCTCCACCACCTGAAATTTTTAGTAAAAACGCACGGTACTCCGCTTGGCTGATCGAGCCAAAAATCGAACTGAAAATTAAGCAAACCAGAAGTGGCGCATTTTTTTTCAAAAACATTTTTAAATATCGGTTGTTTATATGTGCAACTAAAGAACGGCCGGATCCACGGCTTTGATCTAGTTCGTGCTTTTTTGAACCAAATCCAGTCTCAATGTAAGCCGATAAAGCTCCGATGCATAGGTTGATGAATTGCAATCCACGGACTGGGTTCCAAAATTTTATATTTTTTTTAGCATTGATTTTAGCGATGTCGGTTTGCAATTTAGCACATGCAGAAAGTGTGAAATACCGTCGAATTGTAGAATTCGAATGGGAGCCAATCGAAAATGCAAAGTCTTATGAGCTCGAGCTGCAAAAACTTCAAATGGAGAGTCAAAAGCCAGAAGGTAAAATACATTTATTTAAGTCCGAACTATCACATTGGAATGGAAAACTCGAGCCGGGTCCGTATCAAATGCGTGTTCGAGCGAAGGATTGGCGCAAAGTCCCTGGAGAATGGTCTTCACCTGAAATTTTTAAAGTGGGCCTGGATGATGTAAAGATACTTTTTCCGAAGGCTAAAGATTTGATCCATAGTTCTTCGGCTCAAGAGGCAGCTGTGCAGTTTCAATGGGAGAGCGTCGGTGGTGCTGAAAGTTATCAAATCAATATCACCAGCAATGACGAGAGCTTTCGGAAAGAATTATCTGTCTCCAAAACTATGGCTGAATTTGATTTGCCGGTTGCTCATGAATACACTTGGAAAATCAAAGCTCGAGGTCTTGGACTTGAGAGCGATCATGAGACTTCGAATCAATTTTCACTGCTTGGAAGAAAAATTTCAGCACCTAAAATTTTGGCTCCCGAAAATAAATTCGTAAGAGAAGTTTCTTGGAAGCCTTCCGAAGACGCAAAAGATTACAGCTATCTCGTTCAACGATACAACCCTCAGCAAAAAAAATGGGAAGACCTTGCACGCAACCCTTCAAGTGCCGAAAACAAAATTCAAATCAATCCCAATTGGCCTGGTGGACGGTACAAAGTGATATTGAAAGCTCAAGGGGCTTTGAGGGTCTCATCTGATGTCGTTCAACTCAGCTTTGACGTTAAAGCTGGAGACCGCAGTCCTGCAGCTGAAGAGGTCGCAACTGTTCGGCAGTCAATCGACCGCTTGACCGGTTGGTATGGCATTGCAAGTTATTTAGTGACGGTCATGAGCTATAGTGACTCCAACAATGATGTGAATTCAACAGCAGAATTTAAGGGGATTGGTGGTACTGGTAGAATTGGTTTAGGGAATTTGTCTTCAAAATCAAATTGGGGATTTTTAGGTATTTTAGACATGAGTGGAATTCTCATCGACGGTTTTGGAAACTACACATTTGCATCCAGTGAAATAGGAGCGGTATATAGAAGTAATACCAGTGATCACGGTGAAATCCGTCAGCATTTGGGCGGTTTTTACAAAGAGCTGCCAGAGCTCATAATTGATCACCAAACTTTAAATCTTAAAGAAGTGAACCAACTGAAGTTTGCGGGGGCTCACTATGGAGTCGAGTATTGGTATGCTCTGAATTCAAAGCTTGGTCTTCAGGCAAACTTTCATTTGTATTCGAATCTTGTGGCATTGGCCACTCCTAGATCGCATGAGCTGTCTTCGTCGGGTTCATTTCAGGTGGGATTTTTGGGTAGCTATCGTCTCAAGAAAAATATGACCGGTCTTGTGGGATACGCTTACCGCTTAGACGAAATGAAATACAAAACCGGAGAGGCCGCGGCTATTCCAGGGGAAGTAAATACAGCTACAATTCAAGGGCACTACCTTAACTTGTTTTTGGAATGGGCACTCTAGGGCGCAGGACACTTCAAGATGGCATTAGAGTTTGAAAAGTAAAGTTGACCATTGGCGAACGAAATACCTGACGGGAAATAGATACCTCCAGGCAACATTCCAAGTGTGGTTGTCCAGAGACCTATTTGTCCCACGACTGTAGTGACGGTACCACCTGTAGTGATCTTGCGAATAACGCTGTTATCCCGATCTACCACATACACATTGCCACTAGCGTCTATAGTTACGCCAGCTGGGCCACTAAAGCTCGCGCTCAAGCCGATACCGTCGGCACTACCTAGAGCTCCTGAACCTGCAAAGGTCGTCACCACACCAGAAGAGGTGATTTTACGGATTGTGTTATTGGCCATATCCGCGACATACACATTGCCTGAATTATCTACTGCTAAGCCAGCAGGGCCACTGAAGCTCGCGCTCAAGCCGATACCGTCGGCACTACCTATAGTCCCTGAGCCGGCAAGAGTCGTCACAACTCCAGCTGAGGTGATCTTGCGAATAATGCTGTTGCTGGTGTCCGCGACATACACATTGCCAGTATTGTCTACGGCCACACCTTTGGGGTAATTGAAGTTTGCTGCTGAACTTGTGCCATTTGCGCTGCCCGTAAAACCAGCGGTACCAGCAAGCGTTGTCACCACTCCAGCAGAAGTGATCTTGCGAATTGTACTGTTGCTTGTATCCGCCACATAGACATTGCCACTAATGTCTACTGCTACGGCATTAGGGTAATTGAAACTCGCAGAGGGGCCTGTTCCATCGGCACTGCCAATAACCCCAGCGGTACCAGCAAGCGTTGTCACAATTCCAGCAGGAGTGATCTTGCGAATGATGCTGTTATTTGTATCCGCGACATACACATTGCCAGTACTGTCTGCAGCTACGCCATTGGGGTAATTGAAGCTTGCGGCTGCGCCTGTGGCATTGGCACTGCCTGTAGCCCCGGCGTTACCCGCAAGCGTAGTCACTACTCCAGCAGAGGTGATCTTGCGAATGACACTGTTATCCGTATCTGCCACATACACATTACCAATACTGTCTATAGCTACGCCATTGGGGTAATTGAAGCTTGCGACCGCGCCTGTGGCATTGGCACTGCCTGGCATACCAACTGTACCCGCAAATGTTGTTACCACGCCACCAGAAGTGATCTTGCGAATTGTACTGTTAAAGTTATCTGCCACATAGACATTGCCACTACTATCTATGGTCAAGCCGGTGGGGTTATTGAAACTTGCGGCCGCGCCTGTGCCGTCGGAACTACCAAAAGACCCTGAACCAGCAAGCGTTGTCACCACCCCAGCAGAGGTGACCTTGCGAATGATGCTATTATTTGTATCCGCCACATATACATTGCCGGAATTGTCTACAGTTATGCCATTGGGGTTATTGAACCTTGCGGCCGAACCTGTGCTATTGGTAATGCCAGTAAATCCAGCGGTACCAGCAAGCGTTGTCACCACCCCAGCAGAAGTGATCTTGCGAATAATACTATTACCCGTATCCGCGACATACACATTGCCACTACTGTCCACTGCCACACCATTGGGTGAATTGAAGCTGGCTGCCGCGCCTGTGCCATTAGAACTTCCTAAAACACCAGCTGTGCCAGCAAGCGTTGTTACGACTCCAGCAGGAGTGATTTTGCGAATAATACTATTTCCTGTATCCGCGACATACACATTGCCACTACTGTCTAGTGCCACACCATTGGGTGAATAGAAACTTGCGGCCGCGCCTGTGCCGTTGGCACTTCCAAAAACACCAGCTGTACCTGCAAACGTTGTCACCACTCCAGCAGAAGTGATCTTGCGAATTGTATTATTAAAAGAATCAGCTACATACACATTACCACTTGTATCTACTGCTACACCGCTTGGAGTATCAAAACTCGCTGCTAACCCAGTCCCATCTGCACTGCCTATAACTCCAAAGCTCCCTGCTAGAAGCGACAAAGAATACGGTGAAGCCATTCGCCAGAAACCAACACGGGAGCGAAAAGCGAGCCCCGGAAGAGCACTAAAAATAAGTGCCAAAAACACCAGCGTGATAACTGGCGATTTGAATTTAAAAGCCTGAGAGCCACGATACATAGACATTTGTCCCAACGCGCTGAAGAGAATAAAGTGTGTGAGAGGCAGCAACTCGCGCCCCATTGGCTGGTAAGAATCTAAAAGTCAAAGACGCGGCATCATCTCCAGATGTCGTCGGCATGAATGTGCAAGTAGTTGCTGATGGGCCAGTGACAACCAAAGTGTAAGCTCCGCCATCTCTTAAATTTGCAAAAACAATCTGTGAAGCACAATCAAAACTTGTTGAGATAGTGTTACCCATTGAAAAATCAATGCTGCTCCCACCAACAGTTGATGAGGCTGCTGAAATTTGCCCGTTGACCTGCAGTTTTGTTCCAGCGCCTATGCTTGGTGTGCCAACTCCGACATTGCCGTTTGCAAGCACAGTTAGACCGGAGCCAGTGGTATTATTGGATTGAATTTTTGCGACTACTCCAGAATTGGACGGGCCCATATTTGCCACGTTTAAGATACCATTTGTAGAGCTGAAAGATGAACTAGTAGAAATGAGATTCATTAGCGTACCTGATGTTAATGAACTTGCAGTAAAGTTCATTAAGTTTTGGTTTGTTGCAGTTGACCAATTCCAATTTTGTGAATTGAGCTGATTATCGATTGTGTTTGAGCTAGTTGCTGCAGTTAAGCTCGACAGAGCACCAGCGAGGGTCCAGCTTAAATTTCCTAAGCCATCATTCATAAGCACTGTCGATGTTGCCCCTTGTGAAGCGGGCATCGTCAGAGTGTAATTTGTGGTAACAGTCGCAGGAGCCCGCAGGCTCACAGCATTGACACCAGTGTCGCCAAAAGAAAATAAATTTTGATTCGACATCTTAATCGGTGCACCAAAAGTCTTAGCGCCGCTGATGGCTTGAACTGAAAACTTATCCATCAGACCTGCAACATCTGGTGTGCCAGACGCCCAGTTTGAAGCGCCCGAACCATAAATCACGTTTCCGGTTGCGCCAGACGCAAGGGAAGTTAGAGCGCCTGAACCTGCACCAAGAACAAGATTGCCAGCGCCTATATTGCTAGCGCCAGTTCCACCGCTTAAAACAGGCAAGACACCTGTTGTTATTTTAGAGGCATCAAGTGCCGGAATATCGGGCGCGACTAGATTGGTGTTCGTCCAGTTTGTGCCATTGTATCTTAAAAAATTCCCCGAGCTGATCGCGGTGATCGCAATGCCTGTGCCTTTGATTTTATCGACAGACATCGCGCTTGACGTTCCGCTCACATCGCCAATAAAGGTTGAAGCAGTACCGAGTTTATTATTAAAAATCGTAAAGTCAGTCGCTTTTAGATAACCATCAATCGCCGACGTTGCCGCTGCCATAGAGATTATTGGATTTGTCCCTCCACTGCTGACGACAGGTGCCGTTCCAGTCACCGTAATGACACTCCCGCCTCCAGAAGCTGCAATTGTAATCAAGTTTCCGGTTGAGTCTACACCGACCGCTTGACCAGTGCCGGTGGGTGCAGAGGAATTAAAATTTGTGAATTTTAAGCCCGATGTATTTGCAACACCGCTTGATACCTCAAGCTTTGCACCTGGAGCTGATGTGCCAATACCCACATTGCCGGAAGAGGTAATTTTAAATAGCGAAGTGGAGCTTGAGTTTTGAGCTTGAAATAAATCCGCTGATGAACTGGAGTTCTGAATTGTAACCAGAGTCGGACTCGTATTGGCTGCAGCTCCAGATTGAAATAATCCAGAAGAGCCAGAATTTGAATTGGCTTTGATCGCAGGTCCAGGGCCAAAGTGGGTCGCTAGTAGCGCAGGGCTTGAATTGCTTCCCAGGACTGAGGTTGCTACCACTCCGCTGCCATTTTGTGAGATTCCGTAAACCCCAGCGCCAAAACTTGAATTGGAGCCAGTGACTCCGGCTATTGTTGCACCGCCTGAGCTCGTAGTACCATAAATCGCTTCGGCCGTTGAATTGACATGAAGTGGGTACGACGGAGTAATTCCAATACCTACATTGCCGGCTGAGTCGATACGTAGCCGCTCTACGCCACCGGTTGAGAATGCTATTGAATTGGAACTAGGACTGAACATACCGGATGAGTTATTGCCTGAAAAAGCATATCCGGGAGAAGCAGCACTACCAGCGGCGACCGGAAGTCCTCCTGTGTTGGCGGCCCAACTTGGGGCCAAGCTCGGTCCGTTAGAGGTCAGCACGTAGCCAGAAGTTCCGGCAGCAAGGCCCGCTAATACGGAAGTCGATGAGGCGTAAAGTAAATCACCTGCTAAGTATGTACTTTTGCCAGTTCCACCCAAGTTGGGTGGCAGAATTCCAGTTCCAATTTTTGAGGCATCCAGAGTCGGAATGTCAGTCGCAGCCAGCGATGCACCGCTCGACACTCGGCCTGTGGCATCAGTAGTGACTTTTGTGTAAGTCCCAGCGGTGCCAAGGCTTGCAAGTCCTACTGTCACTGCGCCAGAGGCACCGCCCCCGGTTATACCAGTTCCGGCTGTCACTGTTGTGATTGTTCCTGTTCCAGCAGCGATGCACGAAAGCGCGGTGCCATTTGAAGTCAAAACGGAAGTGCCACAGCTAGGCAAAGCGGTTCGTGCAAATGGCTGCACTGTTGAGTCGAGAGTGTCATCAGCCGCACAAAAATAACTCGACCCATTCCACTTGAG